>JBHYDF010000044.1:0-47790 GCA_051861145.1 Nostocaceae cyanobacterium | reverse complement strand
AACGCTCATCTAATCAACAAGTTTGACTAGATTTAGGTAAGTTTTTCAGAGCAGCGAAAGTCAGTTAAAAACTGACTCAAATACAATTGAGTCTAAATTTTAACCTGTTTTAACAGGTTTTAGCTTTAAGCCTGAAATTTATTTCCAGGCAATTTTTATCTAAACAATAAACTCCACTCAATCAGCGACATACCGCCAACCTTGAGGCTGATATTCTCGTTGAATTCGCACCATCCATGTACCATGAGGAATAGAAATTGCTTTATGTTCCTCATGACTAAGCACCGCCTCTGATGAAAGCACGCGCAGATAGAGCGTATCATTTTTCTCGTACAATTCAGCTTGTCCTTCAATGATCCGATGTTTGTGTCCGGTAACTTCACCTTCCGCCAAAGTCAAGTGTGGTAGCTTTTGTCCATCAATTTGCTGCACAGGAAGTAAAATAACATCACCTTGACGAATTGGTTGCATGAATTTTTCTCCTAGGTATTGACTCTCAGTCCACGTTACGAAAGCTTAAAACTTTAGATTTAATTTTGGCACAATGCTGGGAGAGGGAGTGGGCATTGGGCATCGGGCATGGGGCATTGGGCAAGGGGCATCGGGCAAGGGGCATGGGGCAAGGGGCATCGGGCAAGGGGCATCGGATATCGGGCAAGGGGCATCGGGCAATGATAAGAAAATCAATGCCCAATCCCCAATTCCCAATTCCCAATTCCCAATTCCCAATTCCCAATTCCCTATGCCCAATTCCCAATGCCCTTCGGCCCAATGCCCACTCCCCCAAAAGGGAAATTTTGAAAACAGTAGTCGCCAATTATGCCTGATATAAGTTAAAGATTGAAATAACTGGAAATTCACATCTTTGCTTTCCCCGACCCTCTGGTAAAGATTACCTGGCGGAAGTGGTTATTACCCTACGCGGGAATTTCAGGGGTGTTGACGGATAGGCAGTTTGTGTGAGGATTAAATCACATCCCTCTAGTGACTGATATCTTGACATTTAGCTCTCATTTATCTCAATTTGACTTTTTAGCTTAGCAGCTATTCTTTTTTTTGAAATTTCCATGTCAACTCTCGTCATCGTCGAATCTCCTACCAAAGCTCGTACCATTCGCAACTACCTGCCAAAAGATTTTCGGGTAGAAGCTTCTATGGGTCATGTGCGTGACCTACCCCAGTCGGCTAATGATATTCCCGCTAATGTCAAAGGGGAAAAATGGGCACAGCTTGGGGTAAATGTAGAGGCCGACTTTGAACCACTGTATGTTGTCCCCAAAGATAAAAAGAAAGTTGTCACTCAACTCAAAGAAGCCTTGAAAGAGGCTTCTGAACTGATCCTGGCAACAGACGAAGACCGGGAAGGTGAAAGCATTAGTTGGCATTTGTATCAGCTACTCAAGCCAAAAGTGCCGACTAAGCGGATGGTGTTTCATGAGATCACCTCTGACGCAATCAAAAAAGCCCTGAAAAATTGCCGCAATATCGATGAACAGTTAGTCCGCGCCCAAGAAACGCGGCGAATTCTGGATCGATTGGTAGGCTATACCCTGTCTCCCCTGTTGTGGAAAAAAATCGCCTGGGGGTTATCTGCTGGACGCGTGCAGTCGGTGGCGGTACGGCTGTTGGTAAGGCGGGAACGGGAACGCCGCGCTTTCAAGGAAGCTACTTACTGGGACTTGAAAGCGACTTTAACCCCCCCTGCATCCCCCCCGCCTGCGGGGGGGAAGGAACAGTTCTTTAACGCTGTGCTTGTGAATTTGGCTGGGAAAAAATTGGCAACTGGTAGCGACTTCGACCCCGCTACTGGCAAAATTGCCAAAGGTCGCGATGTCGTCCTTCTCAACCAAGCACAAGCTGAAGCGCTCAAGGAACGCCTAGACGGGAAAACTTGGACGGTTACAGACATCGAAGAACGTCCAGTTACCCGCAAACCCGCGCCACCGTTTACTACTTCCACCCTGCAACAGGAATCTAACCGCAAACTGCGCCTTTCCGCACGGGATACGATGCGGATTGCTCAAAGTTTGTATGAGCAAGGGTATATTACCTACATGCGTACAGACTCGGTGCATTTGTCAGAACAGGCGATCGCTGCGGCTCGTTCCTGTGTAGAACAGCGTTACGGTAAGCAATACCTCAGCCCCCAACCCCGGCAATACACGACTAAATCAAAAGGCGCACAAGAAGCTCACGAAGCCATTCGTCCAGCGGGTAGCACTTTCCGCACCCCCCAAGAAACCGGCTTAAGTGGTCGGGAATTACAAGTTTATGACCTCATTTGGAAGCGTACCGTCGCTTGCCAAATGGCGGACTCTCGCCAAACCCAAATTTCTGTGCAGTTGCAAGTAGAGGACGCCGGTTTCCGTTCTTCTGGTAAACGCATTGATTTTCCCGGTTACTTACGCGCGTACGTGGAGGGTTCCGACGACCCAGAAGCGGCGCTAGAAGACCAGGAAATTATTTTGCCTGACTTGAAAGTGGGGGATCATCCCAACTGTACCGACTTGGAAACAGTTAAACACGAAACCCAACCCCCAGCCAGGTTCACCGAAGCTACTTTGGTGAAAACTCTAGAAAGTGAAGGCATCGGGCGTCCTAGCACCTACGCCAGCATCATCGGTACTATTATCGATAAAGGCTATGCCCAGTTGGTAAGTAATGCTCTTATACCCACCTTCACCGCTTTTGCTGTCACCGAACTGCTAGAAAAATACTTCCCCGATGTTGTCGATCCCAGTTTTACCTCCAAAATGGAGCAAACTTTGGATGATATTGCTACGGGCGAAGCTAAATGGCTACCCTACCTACGGGAATTTTATTTAGGTGATAAAGGTCTGGAAACTCTGGTCAGAGAACAAGATAGCCAAATTGATGCCAACAAAGCTAGAACGGTGGAACTAGAAAATTTAGAAGCCAAAGTTCGCATTGGTAAATTTGGTCCTTATATTGAAGTCGAAAACGGTGAAGGAGTCGTTACGGCATCAATTCCTAAAGATTTGACCCCTGCTGACCTCGATCCCGAAAAGGTAGAAACCCTACTACGGCAAAAAACCTCTGGCCCAGACGAGGTAGGACGTCACCCCGAAACAGGGGAACCAATTTACGTGCTACTTGGCCCTTACGGCCCTTACGTCCAACTCGGTGACAAGTCTGAGGAAAACCCCAAACCCAAACAAGCTTCCCTACCCAAGGGTGTCAAGCCGGAAGATGTCACTTTAGAAATGGCTGTTGGTCTTTTGTCCCTACCCCGGACACTAGGCACGCATCCAGAAACAGGCGCGACTATTCAAGCAAATTTGGGACGCTTCGGCCCTTACGTCGTTCATAATGCCAAGGATGGGAAAGATTACCGTTCCCTAAAAGCAAGTGATAACGTATTGACAATTTCCTTAGAACGTGCATTAGAGTTGTTGTCTGAACCGAAAAAGGGACGCAGTGGCAGCAACAGCAAGTCTAAGGCGGCTTTGCGAGAATTGGGCGCTCATCCCGAAGACGGCGAATCAGTGAACATCTACGATGGTCCCTATGGTCCTTACATTAAGCACGGCAAAACTAATGTGAGTATCCCAGAAGGAGTATCGCCGGAAGATGTGACATTAGATAAAGCGATCGAGTTGTTGGCAAGCAAAGAATCGAGCGGTAAATCCTCTCGCAAAAGTAGTAAGTCAACAACTAAATCAACAACTAGTTCTAGAACTAAGTCAAAAACTAAGTCGTCAACGACAGCAGGAAAAAAAAATAGCTAAATGCTATGGTCAATAGTTAATGGTTCATAGTTCATAGCTCATGGTTCATGGCTATTAACCATTAACCATTAACCATTAACCATTAACTATTGATTAGTCTTCTTAAACTATTCACTCCAAAATAATTGAAAATTTTTCTTAGTACAGTAGTAGGGTGGGCATTGCCCACCATTACAAGCTTTGTAGGGCATAGCCCCACCTACTAAATCGTCTATTGTTCACAAATGATTTAGGATTGCTATATTCACTCCAAAATAATTGAAAATTTTTCTTAGTACAGAATTGCACAACGAAAGTAGTGTTATGGTTCGTAGTAGCGCTGTCTTCGCTAAAGCACTACTACAAGCCTCTATTACGATACGAATTTATCAATTGCAGTTCTTAGTTATGGTCTTACTTATTTCTTATCTCTTTAGTGGGATGCAGTTATCTAGATGGTTGATATGATACTCTAATATATAAGAGAGAAAGTAACATCTAAAGGAAGTGGCTCTTACCCAGAATCCGGGAATGTAAATTAGCCGGTATTCAGCCAGAGTGCAAAATAAGCTAGTTTCGACCTAGCTGAAAACCAAAAAAATGCGGTAGTATCTCAGGAGCGGTCAGTCCGATGGACTATATTGAAAAGGTACTAGAAAAGCTTAAAGAATTGACACGCAAGTTGATTGAAGCCCTTTTAGGGCCGGAAGCTGAACCAGAACCGGAGTTAATTCCGATTCCTGTAGACGATCGCTCACGCCGTCGCCATTGAGAGTCAGCGTGCAGGAATTAGATTTGCCCCCTTTAAGCGTTCTGGTACTGCATGGCCCAAACCTGAATCTGTTAGGTCAGCGAGAACCTGGTATTTATGGTTCCCTAACTTTGCCTGAAATTAACCGTCAGTTGGAAGTAGAAAGTCAAAAGCTGGCGGCTAAAGTTTCTGCTATGCAGTCAAATCATGAAGGGGTTTTGGTCGATGCAATTCATAATGCCTTGGGACAACACCAAGGCATTTTGATTAATGCTGGAGCCTACACTCATACCAGTGTAGCTTTGCGGGATGCGATCGCCGCCGTGAATTTGCCGACTGTAGAGGTGCATTTAAGTAATATTTATCGGCGAGAAGAATTCCGTCATCATTCTTACATCGCCCCAGTTGCAATTGGGCAAATTAGCGGTTTTGGCGCACAAAGTTACATCTTGGGTTTGCAAGCGTTAGTGTATTACTTACGACAGACATAAATTATGAATTATGAAAGATGAATTATGAATCGATTAGATTGATAATTCATAGTTTACGTTTAATGTGAATTCAAAAGGGAAAGCTCTTTGTTAACCTCTGATTGGCAATCGCCTGGTTGTTTTTGGGAAAGCAACCACAGATAGACACAGATAGACACAGATGATTACCTATCTGTGTCCACCCCCCTCACTCCCCCCTCAAGAGGGGAGAAGATAAGGAAATAATTTTATTTGTTGTCCATCTGTGGTTGCTTTTTAGAACCTGATTTTGCCTGGCGTTTTAATTCACATCAAGCGTAGTTTATAATTCACTAATTTGTGCAGTATGCGCTACTCTCTTGTAAGTCGATTTAGAGGCACTATGCTAGGGGCTTTACTTGGTGAAAGTCTAGCTTCAGCGAATGAAAAACAGCAAAAGAATTGCCTAGATTGGAAAAAAATGGCGATTCTGGGGACTGAAAGTTTAATCGAACTGGGTAGATTTGATTTAGTTGACTGGCAAAGGCGTCAGCAACAAACAGGAATTATTTTAGAGACAAGTGGATACATTTCGCCGCAAGTAATTCTTGCCACTCTACCTGTGGCATTATTTTTTCATGAAAATACAATACTATTGCGACAAAATCTGCTAAAAGCGGTAAAAATTTGCCAAGATGACCAATTGGTGCAAGATTGGACATTAGCATTAGGTTACGCGATCGCTCAATCTCTAACCGAAAAACTCTCTAGTGCTACCCTAATTCCGCAAATAACATCTTTTTTGGGAAAAACGCCTACTAATGTGCCACATATTTTAGTAAAATTAAACAATTTGTTAGCAAAACAGGCTGGATTAGAAAAAATACAAGCCGAAATGAGCAGAGAAGAAAAGCTGAGTTACACCATGGCCATGGCTTTTTACTGCTTTGTTGATACAACAGAAGACTTTCGCCTTTCTGTATTGCGGGCTACCCGTGTAAGCTCGCACTCACTGTTTATCAGTGCAATTACTGGCGCTTTATCAGGGGCATATAACGGCACGCTAGGCATTCCCGTCAGTTGGCGCTTTTTACACCCAAAAGCAGGCTCGGCAGAATGGCTACAGAGTAATTTCTCCCTAATGCTAAAATTAGCAGATGCACTAGTGGCTACTTGGTCTGGAGTGTATCCCCCTGCTTTGCATCCGTCGGGCGAAGTCAGGCAAGAAGAATCGGCAATAGGGTTGAGTGCAACGTCCCCACAGGCGATCGCAGCTCCTCGCGTGATCCGGCAACGTTAATGCCATTTTCACTGTTCAATGGTGCTAAACCTAAAACATCGAAAGCATCAATTAAAAGCAAATTACTCTTTTCAGTAAAAAACTATACTAGAATTTGACGACAGGCAATCCTGAATTTGACTGTAAAGGTAGCAATTGTGGCAAATGGCTTTAAGTGTGTTCCCGTTCAGAATGGTCTTGTTTTAAGCCATCAAATTAAATAATTGCGGTCATAGGTGATGAAAACGCAGCCATTTTTTCAATCCTTGACCCAGCAATTGACTCACTGGGAGCGACGGTACAAACTATTACACCGTTTGCATGTATCAAAAAAATCTGCTCCAAGCAGATATAAAAAACGAAAAAGGCCAAAATTAAAGGCATCAGGTGGTTGCGTGAATAGAAGACGTTCTCCCGTTGTATTCGCGATCGCAGTAATTTCTTTAACAGGATTATTGGGGCAAAATTTATACAATCAGCCCCAATTAAAAATTGATACTGCCGCCCCTGAGACGATCAGAGCGCCGTTTACAACTCAGGTTGAAGACAAGAAAAAAACAGAAGCAAAGCGCAAACTCGCCAGTAAGAATTTTGTGCCCATATTAATGCTCGATAACAGTGTTAATAAACAAATCGGCCAAAATTTGCAACAGCTTCTAGATTGGGGTAACGAAATTCGCGCCTCTGCCGGTTCTTTTCCTTTTTTTGATACTTTCGTTTTATCCGTTGGTAGCCAACGTTACTTGCGCTCCTGTGATGACTCCCAATGGCAAGCGCTGCTTGTAGCTTTGGAATTCAATAACAGGCAAAAGTCAGGAATATTCACTCAACAACATAAAAGCACCCTCAGCGCAAGAGTGCAGAAAAATCGGAAAGAAGCGGCGACACGGAAACTAACACAAGTGGAAAATTTCCCAGTGTCAAAGCGTTCCTTAATCCCCGTCTCTACCACAGAGAATTCACAACCAGTGGATTTTTTCCACAATGCTGACTTCACACAAGCAGTGGCAGAACTAGAAGCTTACCGCCTCAGAACTTCCACACAAAACTTGTCCTCACTTCTTGCTAAAATCTCTCAAGCACGTCAAGCTTACATCGAAGCTAGCAACAAAATTTCACAGTTGCTAAGTGAAAACTCAGAATCAGTATACGAAATAGATTCCTTGCTCAACTTGTCAGACGAAGACTGGGCAAAAACACAAATGGGAATCCAGCATAGTGCAGAGCGGATTCTTGCTCAAGGTATTCCCCCCGGACTGCCACAAAATATTTTACAAGACGCGGTTAGCCTGCATGTACAGAATTTGGTACCAAAACAGGCCGAATCTTTGGCAACCAAACTTTTACTAGCTGTACTTCAGCCCAATTTAAAGCAAGATGAAGAACAAACAAAACAACAGGCAGATCAAAGAGCAGCCGAGGTGAAACCTGTAATGGTGGCGGTAAAACAAGGACAGGTGATTGTCCGCAAGGGAAATAAGATTACAGCATGGCATTTAGACGTACTAGAGGAGTATCGCCTGATTCGCCGAGAAATTAACTGGTCAGGGTTGATGTATTTGGCAGGTGCTATCAGCGGGGCTATAGCCATTTTTACCTTTGCGGAACGGCGTGTTAAGCACCGTTGGCGACAAAGCGATCGCCTATTGGTGTTACTACTGACTCTGTCTACACCTTTGGTAATAACAATGGGTACGCCTTATAGCACCTGGAGTGGTGTTGGTTTGTTGCTGGGTAGCTTCTACGGAGCCACTTTAGGTGTAACTGTAGTAGGCTTGCTGTTAGTTTTGATACCTATTAGTCTGGAAATCAGTAAGATTTCGCTGTTAGCAGGTGCAGCAGGAGGAATTTTGGGCAGTTGCATGGCTCCAAGATTGCGATCGCGTGAGGAATTGGCACTATTGAGTGTTGCGATCGCCTTAACAGAGGGCGGTGTGTACTTAATTATTAAGATTGTGTTAGGTGCAGCCTTTGGTCCAGCATTTTATGTTGTACTGCAACAAGCAGGGTTATTTGCCTTATCTGGCTTAGCTTGGAGTATCGTTGCGTTGGGGTTGAGTCCTTATTTGGAAAAACTATTTGATTTAGTCACCCCCATCCGTTTAGCAGAACTGGCAAGTCCCAACCGCCCTTTGTTACAACGACTTGCCACTCAAGCCCCCGGAACCTTTCAGCATACTCTGTTTGTCGCTACCCTTGCCGAAGCTGCTGCTAAAGAATTGAGATGCAATGTCGAACTAGTTCGGGCTGGTACATTGTACCATGATATTGGGAAAATGCACGATTCCTTAGCATTTATTGAAAATCAAATGGGGGGGCCGAATAAACACGATACAGAAATTAACGACCCTTGGAAAAGTGCAGACATCATTAAAAAGCACGTTAGTGAAGGGTTAGCGATGGCGCGAAAACATAGTTTGCCATCTTCGATCCAAGCTTTTATTCCAGAGCATCAGGGAACGATGCAGATTGCCTATTTTTATCATCAAGCACAGCAAATGGCAAAAGAAGACCCCAGTTTAATAGTGAACGAAGCGGATTTTCGTTACGATGGGCCGATTCCGCAGTCGCGGGAAACTGCAATTGTCATGTTGGCGGACTCTTGTGAAGCAGCGTTGCGATCGCTTAAAGATGCCACTTCTGAACAAGCCTTGGCAATGGTGAATAATATTTTGCGTGCTAGGTGGCAAGACAATCAATTGGTAGACTCAGGACTAACACGAGAAGAAATGACACAAATTGCTGAAATTTTTGTAGAAGTGTGGCAACAATTTCATCACAAACGCATCGCCTATCCTAAGTTGAAAGCAGGGAATTAGAGTTAATTTATCAAGAAAATCTGATCCCCCCAACCCCCCTTAAAAAGGGGGGCTAGAAATTACTTCCGTCCTTTTTAAGGAGGGATTAAGCTAAAAATTACTTCCGTCCTTTTTAAGGAGGGATTAAGCTAAAAATTACTTCCGTCCTTTTTAAGGGGGGATTAAGCTAAAAATTACTTCCCCCCTTTTTAAGGGGGGATTAAGGGGGGATCTACAATCGATGTAAGGGTTAGAAGTATTAATATTCACTTTATAAATTACCTCTTAGAAGCAGTTTTGCTATCAATTGTTACGATATTATCAGGCTGCCTACGCTAGAAAACTCCCATGAGTATTACAACTACCAGACGCTTTACTTTAGAAGAATATCATCGTCTGATTGAAATAGGATTCTTTCATGAAGATGAGCGAGTGGAACTAATTCGCGGAGAACTCATGCAAATGGCGGCTAAAGGCACAGCCCATTCAACTTGTAGTAGTAATTTACTTAGGGAACTTGCCAGACTGGTAGCAGGTCAGGCAGAATTAAGATGCCAAGATCCAATCACCTTAGCCTTTGGTAGTGAACCAGAACCAGATTTTGCCATTGTGCATCTCTCGGATGATAATTATTTATCTGCTCATCCAACACCAGCAGATGTTTTACTTGCTATTGAAATTGCAGATTCTTCACTGAATTACGACCAAGAGGTGAAAATACCCCTCTATGCAGAAGCGGGTATTTCTGATTATTGGATATTCAATTTAGTCGCCAATCATTTAGAAGCTTATAGTGAGCCATATCAAGAATTGCAAGGAAATTTTGGTTACAGTGTGAAACGTATTTTCCTACCTAATCAATCAGTTTCTCTTCCGAGTTTTTCTGATTTATCTCTGGATTTATCTAAGGTTTTTCCTCGAAAGATAGGTTGAAGTCAGAGACAGTTTATTGTTTTTCAGAAACTTGCACACCAGCTAAAATAAAATTCATTGCTTCTTGTGTATATTTCTCAATCATTTCTGGACTAAGCCTATCTACATCTGGTGTGAGATGTTTAATGTTTTCGTGAGCATTAAAGTAAAAAGTACAGATACCAGCTATCTGTAAACAAGTCAGAAATGGATCTAACTGGCGAAAACTTCCCTCCGCCATACCCCGTTCTAATATTTTGGTGAAATGGGCAAAGGTTTTTTGCCAGTTCCCTAGTTTAAAATATTTACCTTGATTTTGGTTCGCTTCCTGAAACCAAAGCATTCCCCGCAAAGGATGAGCAGCTTCATAGGCGATCGCCGACTTAACCAAAGTCTTTAGTGCTTCCTCTGCTGATAATTCCTCCAAAGCAAGCTGCTCAAGCATATCATGCATTTCCGTTGCCGGACGTTGCAGTACTGTTTTATACAGCCCTTCTTTGTTATCAAAATAGTAGTGGATCATCGCCGTAGTTACCCCTGCACGGTTGGCGATCGCTTCTATTCGCGCCCCACTCAAGCCATGCTTAGCAAATTCTTCTTCCGCCGCATCGAGAATCTGCTTTTTCGTCGCCTCTGCATCTCTAACTTGGCGGTTGCTATTAGACGAACGTTTTGTTTTAGCTGAACGAACCACTACTGTACAAATCTCCACCAATGTGCTTTTCTAGCCTAGCTTAAGGTATAGCGATTTCAAACGCAGAGGAGCGCAAAGGGAAGCGCAGAGGATCGCAGAGTACTATGAATTCAATTCACGCCTAACTAATTAAAAAATTAGTTAATTGTTGACATTACAGGCGTACTACGTCATACTAATTAAAAAATTAATTAATAAAACATTGTTGTGGGGTGGGTAATGCCCACCTTAGAGGGATTTTGCATACTTTTGGGGGAAAAATGGAACCAATTTTACCAGGTGCGCCGTGGTTGATAGCACACAAGTCAATGTTGGAAGTCAACAAGCCCAAAAAATTTTCCATCTACGGTTGTGACTACGTGCTGTGGAAAGATGCAACAGGTAAAGTCAGCGCCTTACCTAACGCCTGTCCCCACATGGGAGCAATGTTATCTGAAGGTTGGTGTGAGCAAAGAGAAGATAAAACTAGCGTCGTAGTTTGCCCATTTCATGCTTTGGAATTTGACAATGAAGGTTGCACAATTTTACCAGGTTCAAATAAGAAAACGCTACCACAATTGCAGCCATTAGAATTAATAATTCAAGAAAATTTTATTTGGTCTTACGGCGGACAAGAACCAAAAGTACCAATTCCAAACATTTTGAATAAAATTGCTGCCGAATATGATTTTATTGGTTATACGGCAGATACCAGCGTAGAGACGGATTTGTTAACCATGCTGTTGAATATGCATGATTACAATCATCAAAATGGTACTCATCGTCCTTTATTTCGGATTCAGGAAGTACAATTTGAGCAGTTTATTGATAATGGGCATGAATCTCACGCATTTTACAATATGCCCACAGCACCTACAAGTTTAGTTGAAAAAATCAAAAATCCCGATTTATTACTGCTGTCAAAGGTTATTTCAGCCCACTTAGAAAATCACTTTCCGTCTTTAGTAATCTTTCATGGAGGAAACGGACTTGGTAAAGTTGCCCAATGCCATATATTTGTACCAGAGTCTCAAATGCGGACACGCACATATATATTAATGTTTGGAAAAGCTAAACATCCAGCATTTAAAGTTTTGGGCAAGAAGTTTCTTGGTTTTGCTAAAGTGGTTGTAGAACAAGATACGGATATTCTGGGGAAGATTTATCCGAATACACCTCAGAAAATAAAGCTCAATAATGAAGTAGGAATGGATTGGGTAAGGCGCAATTTTCAGAATTTTCCGGAAATTGTGGAACCGAATTTTTCTAAGTAATCATCATGGGGCGAAGCATTTGGACTCTTATTCTTATCATCAAACCGATAAACTGCCGCCCAAATGCTATCTCCCTGACGGGAGACGCTGCGCGAACGCCCCTACGACTCTCTATTTTCAAATCAGTTCTTGCCTTGCGGACTTCGTTTGTGTAGCCGCGACTTCAGTCGCCAGGCACTTTTACTCTCTACCTGCTGCCATTAATCGCTGATGTACCAAATACTCAATCTGATAGAGATAGGCAGCAACAATCACTTGCAAAATTATTTGAATTATAGTGAGAGTATCGATTTCAAATTTTGTCAAAGCTAATAAATTAAATGCATCTGGGATATCTGGTTTTGGCAAGAAAATACCTATTAAGCAAATTACAATTGATGTAGATAGGTTATTTACTAAAAATCCATACAATCCTTGCCACCAACTAAATAAATTTGGAAAAAATCCTGGTTCTCCATCTGTAGCAGGAATTCTAGTTTCTGGGAAAAAAGAATCTAAAAATCTATGTAACCAATGATGAAGAAAAGTCACTGTCGAGATAGTAATCACTATGGACAGCAAGTAAAATAAATACAATACGTTATACCAATATTTAATTATTAAAAGGAGAATATCCCAAAGAGGGATAAGCGCATACTGCAAACCAATCATCAATAAAATAAGGGCGATCGCATTCACCCAACACCGGGGATATGGAATCCAAACAGGCAAATTCTGCATAATTTTTTAAGATTGTGGGAAAAGTGTAATGTTCAGTTACTGATATCTTGTACCCTTCGGGTTCGCCCTTCGGGTTCGCCAGTTCCCAGGGCGCGGGAAACCCGCCTACAGGACTGGTCTCACCAGTCGCCTAGGTTGGGAAACCCGCCGGAGAGCGCTGGACTCACCAGTTGCAATAATCGCGAGGCGGCAGCCCACCAAAAGCTCGTTACCAGGTTGAACCTGGTAACGAGAATAAGAGCCTCTGGCTCTTGTTGAGAATAGTAAGTAAGTAAGCGTATTGACCATTTATGTTATTTAACATCTATTAAAGTTTATAACCTGAGTGAAGTTTTAAAATACAAATAAATTAGAAAGCAGCCGTGTCTAAAAACGAATATCCTCAGCACTTACACCTGTTCGAGGCGGGATGGGATGGTTTGCACCTTCTCTATGAAATAGAACCCGCTAATGATCCAATGCCTGAAACTTACTTGGGCCAGCATTTTATCATTATTGCTCTGGATGATTTTCGGGCCAGCTATATGCAGAATGGACGCTGGCAGGATATAGATTATACTCAAGGTGAGATTGCGATTATTCCGGCTACCCAACTCTTTCCCAAAGCAAAGGTCGATCGCGAAGTGCCATTACTCGAGTTGTTTCTAGAACCTGTAAAGTTGGCACGTCTAGGAGATGAATCCATTGATGTAGAAGAGTTCGAGCTTTTGCCGCATTTGCATTTACGCGATCCGTTAATTCAGCATTTGGGCTTAGCATTGAAAGCGGAACTGGAAACAGGAGATACTAACAATCGGCTTTACGTAGAGTCATTGACAACAGCGCTTTCAGCACATTTACTGAGGCGATATTCGTCACGTCAAGAAATTATAAAAAGTTATACGGGTGGATTGCCCAAGTGTAAGCTTAGGGAAGTGATCAGCTATATTCATGAAAATTTAGACCAAAATTTAACTCTTACAGAACTGAGTAGCCTACTTTACATTAGCCCGCATTATTTTGCTAGTTTATTCAAACAATCTACAGGACTTTCACCCCATCAGTATGTGATGAAATGTCGAATTGAAAAAGCAAAGCGGTTGTTATTGAAGCAAGAGTTAACACTTGTAGAAATATCTCAACAAGTCGGTTTTCAAAATCAGAGTCATTTTACTAGAGTTTTTCGCCAATACACCAAAACTACACCAAAAGCATATAGAGACAGGGTTTAAGAAAGTTAGGAGTTAGGAGTTAGGAGTTAGGAGTTAGTGAAATTTTCGGAAGATTAGAACATTTTTCGTAAGCATAGACAAGACAGAGACAAAAAGCGATCGCTAAACTTTTTACCTATCAGCAATGTTCTCTAAGGAGTAGCAAAGCATGAGAAGTATACAGGGATGGCGTATTGTTGGTTTGTCGGCGCTGGTGATTGGTGCGATGGTTGCTGTTATCTGGCTTGTTCATGGTATTGATGAGCAAGGGATGCGGATGACAATCCGAGCAACTGCTAGGACTTCATGTATATTATTTCTCGGTGCTTTTGTCGCTTCCGCATTACGAAGAATTTGGTTGACGCCTTTTAGTACATGGCTGTTGAAAAATCGCCGTTATTTGGGTTTATCTTTTGCAGTGTCGCATACTTATCATGCGATCGCTTGGACTGGTTTATGGTTTGTCACTTCTGGCGCGCAGCCCAAATTTGAACCTCTGGCAATCTTAGGTTATCTTTTTCTCATTGCCATGACTATAACTTCTTTTGAGCGTCCAGCAGCTTTGTTAGGTAAACGTGCTTGGAAGATTTTGCACACTGCGGGAATGCACTTTTTCTGGTTGGCTTTTACGGTTGAATTCAGTTTGAGAATTCCCAAGTTTATGTTTATATATTTACCTTTGGTAACTTTGCTAGTTTTAGCAATGATACTACGTGTAATTGTTCCAAGAATGCAGAGGAAATTAGCGAGTTAGGGGTAGATAAGTTAAAGCATATCTAAACAGATCCCCCTCAATCCCGCTTTTTAAAGGGAGTTTTTAGAGACGCGAAATTTGAGCCAGCGCGTTGCGGGGGTTTCCCCCGTTGTAGCGACTGGCGTCGCGTCTCTACACATCCGGAAATTTATTTCACGGCTACTAATTGCTGACTTTAGCTTGTAGCCCAAAATTTATTTTCGGGCTTCCATCAGTGCCATTACAAACTACTACTAAATAATAAAAACGCCGTTTGAAATAACCCGACGACAAAACCTAAAACACCTCCTAAAGTTACAATTGCTTGCAATTCATTTTTAACAATTCCCTCAATTGCTGCTTCTAAATCAGCGGGCGAAGTTGATTTGACTCTATCAATAATCACTTGGTCAATTGACAAAATCGGAATTGTTTGAGCCACAATTACTTCTAAATCTTTTTCTAAATAACGCTCTAAAATTAGCGCCAGTTCTTTACTCATAACTTCTAACGAAGAACTCATAACTTGTGAATTACTTAAGCGATTTAGAAGCAATGAAGCTGTTTTTTCCCAGTCAATGGACTCGCTGAATCCGTGCAAAAATTCACCACCGCGTGTTTGTAGGTAATGATGGACACTTTCGCGTGTACTTTTTCGCAGTTGGCGAACCGTACCTATGGGCATGTTTTGTAAAGATATATTTTGCAGTAAATCCTTGATGCGATCGCGCAATTGCAAATCTTTAATCCAATCCTGTAAACGTTCGTTAGTTGCTTCTTTCTCATCCAAGCAATAAGTTCGCAGACGGCTTAAGGTATTACGCAAACCAAATAAATTTGCTACTACCCAATAAGTACCGCTAGTTTTTTCGCGAAAGCTTTCATCAATAGTTTGAATTGTGCGATCGGTCAAAAAATCAATTATTGCCAGTCGAATGACATCTGGAGGCAAAAGTACTTGCAGTAGCCAATCTGCAAGGCGAGTGGCTTGTTCTTCAGTCAGTTTAAATTCTAGTAATATCTGGTCAAAAATTTGATTTACTTGCGCTTCTAAAAAGTCTTCTCGCCGCGTTAAAACTTTGAGAAGACGGGGCAAAGATTCCCCTAATAAATCCCGCAAAATTCCTGCCACAATTTTAGCAGTTTTCTGCTCTTTATCGGCTTTAATTTGGTCAATTGCCATTCGCAGCAACCAGAGAATTGCTGATTGCACGCGTTCTGTTTGTAATAGTCGCCGCGCTAAATTCTGCAATTCTTGTGGAGTCAAAAGCGACCCCATAATTGTGTTGGAGATATTTTTGGCAAGGCGTTCCTGGTTGCGGGGAATTAAACCAGGGGTGAACGGAATTCTTCGTCCGGCGATATAAATTGCTCGGTAAGGACGAAACAACATTTTGATGGCTATATCGTTAGTGAAATAGCCAATAACACTACCCAAGATAGGGGGAGATACGTACAGCCAAAGATGAGACCAATCCAAGGGACAGATCCAATTTAAAGTTAGGAGTTAGGAGTGAGGAGTTATGAGTTATGAGTAGGGAGTAGGGAGTAGGGAGTAGGGAATAGGGAGTGGAGAAAATACTCTTAATTCTTAACTCCTAACTCTTAATTCTTAACTCCTAACTCTTAACTCTTAACTCCTCACTTGTTTTTGGTTACTACCAGCACTCCCATCATACCGTTCGTGATGGGGTAGTGTGTGGCAAATGCATAACCAACTTGCAAGGCTATTTCTACCTGTTTGCCTCCGGTGGGGAAGCGGTCTAAGCTGGGACTAATGTAGGCGTATTCTTCTTTTAAACCCAAATACTGGGCAACACTGACAACAAAATTGTCCAAATACCACTGCTGGAAGGTTCTAGCGGCTGAATCTTCGGGACGATGAAAGTCTAAAATCGCGGCTTTAGCACCTGGTTTGAGGACGCGGTGTAATTCTTGTAAACTGCGGGGTATGTCTGTTACATTTCGTAAACCATAACCCATTGTGGCGGCGTCAAATTTGTTGTCCTCAAAAGGTAAATTCAGTACGTCGCTTTCTACCCAAGTGATGGGGGGAGTTGGGTATTTATCTTGAGAGCGTTGTTTGGCTATTTCTAACTGCGCGGGAGAAAAATCTACTCCATACACCTGGCCGCTTGTTCCTACACGCCTTGCTAACCGAAAAGTTAAATCACCACTTCCACAACACAAATCCAGACAAGTATCTCCCTGTTTGGCTTTGCTCCATTTTACCGCCATTTCTTTCCAGATCCGGTGTTGTCCCAAGCTCAACCAATCGTTCAACTGATCGTAAACTGGTGCAATGCGATTAAAAATGGCGCGAATTTCGTTAGTCATTTGTTATTGGTCATTAGTCATTAGTCATTAGTGAGCCAGCGCGGTCTTGGGGGTCTCCCCCATGAGCGACTGGCGAACCCCGGAGGGGTCATTAGTCATTAGTTGTTGGACTATTGACTATTGACTATTGACTATTGACTATAAATTATAAACTGCTTGATGGGAACGATTGCAAGTTAGTGCGATCGCTACAAGTTGGGCTGATATGTGAATTAATTTCAGTTCATCTTCTCGCAAGGTGCAAGGCTGCTTCCATTGTAAGGACAATACAGCTAACACTTCATTACGGTAGGTAATGGGAATAATTAAATGTGCTTGTACACCGCTGTTTGGGTAGTGAGATACACCAGATAGCTTTTGGTCATCTGGTACATTTACTGATACCTGTATCTGCTGGCTGGCGATCGCTTCACTTGTAAGCGGATCTTCTGCTAACCAATTTTCTACGGTTTCTACGTGGCTGTAAGTACCCTGAGTTGCCATCAGGGTATTGCCTTCTACTAGTTGTAAAATACAAGCATCGGTTGCGAAGCTTTCAGCAAAAGCTGTGGCAATTGCTGGCAGCGTTGCTTCTAAGCTGGGCGCTGCTTGTGTTACTTGTACTATATTAGTTAATAGTGCCATTTGGGCATTGGCACGGCGTAATTCTTCCGTACGCTGCTTAAGCAAATCGTAAGTTTCTGCTGCTCGTTGTACTACCGCCTTCAGTTCTCCAGGATCCCAAGGCTTAGTGATATATTTATAAACTTGCCCAGCATTAATCGCTTCCACTAGGTCTTCAATATCAGTAAAACCCGTGAGAATGATTCTAACTGTATCCGGAAACTGCGGCACTGTCTTGCTGAGAAACTCAGTTCCCTTCATTTCCGGCATCCGCTGATCGGAAATTATTACTGCCACTTCTCCTTCAGCCGCCAGCACCTTGAGAGCATTCATGCCACTATCGGCTTTGAGAACATGAAAATCTCGTCGGAAAGTGCGATAAAGTAGATCCAGATTATCTGGCTCATCGTCTACAACTAAAATTTTCTGTTTTTTTGGTCTTTCAACAGTCATCAATTGACGCCGTATTTTATCTAATTCGGGAATGGGATTATCCATAAGATAATTCCTTTATTTATTAACTATTTTGTTATATTCCATACCAACCCAGTTTGAAAACATTAGATTGATAGCTACTGTGGTTATTACTTAGATAACTTAGTTTTATGCCTAATTGTATTAAATGAACACAACAGGAAAAAGTGGGAATTTTTAATTGTAATACTTTACGAGTATTTACGGAATTAAAATTTGAAGAATGGCCTTTTTAATTCATAACTCATAATTTCGCTTCCTGCTAGTACTTCACCACGCAAACATTGACGGGTGTTGGTCGGGGAAAGGTAAAAGGTTAAAGGGTAAGGGATAATAACCTTTTCCCTTTCCCCTTTACCCTTTACCCACCCTTCATGCGTTTATGCAGGCGGACTGCTAGAGCATCGATTCAGTAATCAAAAACCTAACCCCCCAGCCCCCTTCCCTACGAGGGAAGGGGGAGCCAAACTCCCCTCCCCTCGTAGGGGAGGGGTTGGGGGAGAGGTTCTTTTAGCATTACTGAATTGGTGTTCTAGTAGTCCGCCACACCAACGCCTGATGGGTGAGGGCGGGGAGTAGAAAGTCGTAGGGGCGTTCGCGCAGCGTCTCCCGTCAGGGAGATAGCATTTGGGCGGCAGTTTATCGGTTTGATGATAAGAATAAGAGTCCAAATGCACACGGCCTACAGGAGTGAGGAGTGGGGAAAAGCCTATTTTCATCAGTTCTGGTGTACGCTGTTCATAATGGCTGCTTAGCTAGTACATGAAATCATAAAATATAGATGCTGGTATATTAATAGCCTCCCTTTGAAGTTCGCGAAACGATTATGACTGACCTACCACCTAACACTCAAAATCCCGACAACAATGAAAAAAACGATGTTGCTGAAGATTTACTGCGAAAGCTGCGACAAAAACAAGGCAACTGGGTGGAATGGGGACAGGCTTGTAACTATTTACAAAAAGTAGGTTATAATAACCAAGCAATTTTTGAAGCAACAGGCTTTGAGCCGATACAGCAAAATCAGATAATCGTCGGCGCACAGGTTTTCAATTCTATCGAAAAAGCAGGAGCATCAGAAGCGGTGCGATCGCATTATCAACAGCGAGGGAGTGATATTTTATATGAATTACGCTTGCTGACTCAAGAAGAACGCGCCGCTGCCGCTGAACTCACCTTTGAATACAAACTCGATGCTGACGAGGCGCGGGAAATCGCCAAAGCAATTAAAGATTTCTCCCGCTTCGCTACTTTACCAGAAGGATTTTCTAATCATCCAGGGGATGCGGTAGCCTATCAATGTTGGAAACTGGCTCGGCAAAACTCAGATTTTCAAGTGCGATCGCGTCTCATCGCCAAAGGTTTAAAATTTGCTCATACGCAATCTGCTAGGCAAAAAATTGAACAATTATTGACAGATTTTAGCGTAGTACCCAAAAAACCAGCACCAACTTTACCCTTTTACAGACAGGAAGCTGCCGAAGAAATTCCTCGCGTCGTGGCAGTAGTGGGTGAGTTGCCATTAACACCACAAGATGTGCAAGCAGTTCCTTTTGTAGACGAAAATGGGCCGTTTCGCATGGTTAAGTTTGCTGGAGAACAAGCTTGGGTAGCCATACCGGGTTGGCAGGTGATATTGGGTGCAGAAGATCCAGTGGTAATTTTGTGTAATAGCGATCGCCTACCTAACCACACACAAAATATCCCAGAACAAGTAATGGTAATTATTGACCGTGCCCAAAGACAATGGGACTCTGGTAGTTATTTTGTCGTGGACAACTCCGGGGAATTAGATTTTCAGTGGTTTGAAACCGCGCCGGAAGTTCCCTTACTGGGAAAAATTATTGTTATTGTGCGACCAAAGAAAATTCTTGATGAGGAATTTACCAAAGACTCATGGCAGATTGATGAATAGTTAATAGTTAATAGTTAATAGTTAATAGTTAATAGTGGTTGGTGGGCAATGCCCACCCTACTAAATCATCTATTGTTCACAAATGATTTAGGATTGCTATAGTTAATAGTTAATAGTTAATAGTTAAGGGGTAATATTAGGCGCAATGAGAGAGGATGTGAAAATGGGGTTAAAACAATTACTGCAAGAAAAACGAGAAGAAATCCTGAGCATTGCTGCAAAACATGGAGCTTATAACCTGAGAGTTTTTGGCAGTGTGGCTAGAGGTGAGGAAACAGAAGCAAGTGATATTGATTTTTTAATTGATTACGATTTAGAGAAAATTTCGGCTTGGTTTCCTGGTGGGTTAATTTTAGATTTAGAAACTTTGTTAAATCGGAAAGTTGATGTAGTAACAACTCAATCTTTACATTATTTAATTCGGGATAAAGTTTTTAATGAGGCTGTCCCTTTATGAAAGATAGTCGGATTTATTTGATTCACATTCGTGATTGTATCAGCAGAATTAAGCAATATACAGCCTCAGGAAAATAAGTATTTTTTTCAGGATATTAAAACCCAAGATGCGGTTTTAAGGAATCTTCAGGTAATGTGTGAATCATTGCAAAAGTTACCTAGTGATTGGAAAAATGCATACCCTGAGATTGAATGGAGTAATATTGCTGGTTTTCGCAATAGGTTAACTCATGAATATTTGAGTGTAGACCTTGATATTGTTTGGAGTGTGATTGAAAAGTATTTACCAGATTTAGAAAGAACAATTGAAGCAATGGCGCAGGGGTTTTGGAATGTTTAGGCAACTTTTTCAATGTCGTCATACTACTATTTAATGACTTTTACCCCCTCATTAATGATTATCATTTTGTAAAAATCTGAAGTCAAAATGAAGCCCAAACTGGCTTTATAAGCAGCAAAAGCATTACGATTCAGGATCAGCCAGTAACACCGCCACATCTATACAGTTGATAGGGAATGCCAACGCGATAATGCTGGCTAGTATCTATAGTGCAAGTAGTATTTTGTGAAAGTGTTAATTGCTTGGGATAGTCTCGGCGTTTCAATCCAGGAGCAACAACCCATAAATTTAACTTTGTTGTTTGTGGCGAGGGTAATTCGGAAATTTTTTGCCAGACAGATTCAAAGCTTGGTGATTGTTTGAAAAAAGCAAAATCAGAAGATGGGGAGTGGGGAGTAGGGAGTAGGGAGTCGGGAGTGGGAGCTATTTTGAGTTTTTCATGTTCTAATGGGGAGTGGGGAGTAGGGAGTCGGGAGTCGGGAGTGGGAGCTATTTTGAGTTTTTCATGTTCTACTTTCTCTCTCTGTTTGACTTCACTTCTAACTTCTTTCAATGCTAAAGCAAAACTTAAACCCAAAGCTACATCTTGATAATCTTTGTATCCCACTACAACCATCAACGGTATAGAAGGATCTTGATTCATAGCTAGAGCTACTCTTTCAGGTGAAAATGGTTTGAGAAAAACCAAATTATAATCCACAAAAATACTACTAATAACACCAAAAAAGAAAATTATTAATAATGAGTAACATAAAAATATTGATGTATTATTTTTCCTTCTTTTTTCTTCCTTCTTACTTTCAGAAATACTGACGCCAATGAGAGCGCAAAAGCTAGGATAGTAGACAAAGCTATAACGGGGGACAGCGGTAATATCTTTCTCTAAAAAATAGGAAATAGCAAAAAATTCTAACAAAACCCCAATAAAGCAACTTAAAAGTGTAAGTGTTGCTAAATGAGTTGTTGATTTACACCACAACTGTTTTAATCCTATACAGACTTGCCAGCCGATCCAAATACTCACACCAAGCATTAATAAACCAGATATTAACTGAATGAAGAGAGGTTGATTTTCGAGGGGTAGAAAAATCACCATTATTACCCAGTTAAGTAAAGTCTGATATAAGGGAGCAATAACATTAGGAGGGTCGATCCACTCTGTTTCAGGACGATTATAAGCACTTAAGACTACTGGCAACCAGGGTAAAAAGCTGAGCGCAACTGTACTAATAGATATAATTAGTGCTAGCCAAGTTTGTCGCTGATTTAGAATATGTTTTCTATACCAATAGATTAAAATAAGCAATGTCCCTATTTCCGCAACCAAAGCAAGAATAAAGAAATAGTGGACATATAGACCGATGATATTAGTAATTGTCCATACCAGCCAAACCCAAAATCTGATTTTTTGCCCCTGAAAAATATCTTGCTGAATTTGCACCAGCCCCAATAATGATAAAGTTATTAGCAGCATGGGCAAAGTATAATGTCTTGCTTCTTGAGAAAGGTGAACAGCAAAAGGTGAGACAGCCATCACCATTGCAGCCGTTAACCCAGCTAGCTTAGAGAAAGCAAGACGATTAACATAGTAAATTGCCGCGATCGCACCTACACCAAACAACGCCGGAAGCGATCGCAATTTCGTTACCCAATTTTCTCCTAAAGGACTCATCCACCCCAACCAACTGTACATCCAACAAAAAAATAGTGGTGGATGAGTAGACTGAGTGGCAATATTTTGGGCAATTTGCGGACAACTCACCCCAGGCTGATAAGTAAAAATATCCTGTAATTGTTCTAAGGGAAAAACTACATCCAAAGGTACGTCAGTATATTCTTTACCTAAGCTAAAAATCGCTGTAATTACCTCATCCAGCCATAGAGGCTTTAAATCTAAATTACAAAAGCGTAAAATAGCACCAATTACGATAATTCCAAATAAGCTCAGATAATGTTTAGTCATTAGTTAATGGTTAATAGTTAATGGTTAATAGTTAATGGTTAATAGCTATGAACCATGAACCATGAACCATGAACCATGAACCATTAACCATTACCAATCCAAAATCTAAAATCTAAAAGACGCTAATTATACATTTACAGTGCCTCAAGAATCTTACCCAATGGAAGTATACCCCCTGTCTCCTTTGTCTTCTCTGAGGGAGACTGCTATCTTGAGTATCCGCAATAGTCTGCGTCCCGGACAGCAACAAATGGCTGACTGGTACTCTGGCCCCTTGGCTATCTCTGCTGTTCCCGGTGCAGGTAAATCTACGGGAATGGCAGCAGCTGCGGCAATTGCTATTGCTCGTCAGTATCAGCGTTCTGCCTCCTTGCGTTCTTACCAACGCAAACAATTGGTAGTCGTTACTTTTACTCGCTCTGCTGCTGCTAATATTAAAGCCAAAATTCGCAAATATTTGCGGGACGATTTATCTTTACCCCAAACTGGTTTTGTTGTCCATACCTTGCACGGTTTGGCTTTGAACATTGCTAGCCGTCACCCTGACTTGTCGGCATTACAATTAGAAAATGTCACATTAATAACACCTAACCAAAGTCACCGTTTCATCCGTAATGCTGTAGAACAATGGATTGCAAATAATACAGCTAGTTATTATCGCTTAATAGAAGGTATTCAGTTTGACGGCGAAGAAACAGAAAGATTGCGTCGTCAGTCAGTATTACGGACAGAAGTATTACCCGACTTGGCAACTACGGTAATTCATGAAGCAAAAAGTTCTGGAATGTCGCCGGAAGATTTGCGCCGGTTCAGCGAACAAACAACCAATGAATACGGAATTTTAAATATTGCTGCTCTTTTGTACGAGCAATACGAAAAATTAATGCGATCGCGTGACTTTATTGACTACGATGATATGATTTTAGCCGCTTTGCGAGTTCTGGAAAACCCCAGCGCCCGCAAAATAGAGCAAAATCAGGTATTCGCCGTATTTGAAGACGAAGCCCAAGACTCTAGCCCTCTGCAAACCAAACTATTAGAAATTCTCGCCACCGATCCCGACAACCCCGACCAACCGCCAAACCTAATCCGCGTCGGCGACCCCAATCAGGCTATTAACTCCACCTTCACCCCAGCCGATCCGATTTATTTCCGCCAATTTTGTGAAGACTGCTACGCTCAAGAAAGATTAGCAACAATGGATCAAGCCGGTCGCAGTAGCAAAATTATCATCGACGCGGCTAATTTTGTTTTGGAGTGGGTGAATAGTCATTCGTCATTAGTCATTCGTCATTCGTCATTTGCTAATGACAAAAGACAAATGACTAATGACAAAGGACAACTCCCTTTCCGTCCCCAAAAAATTCGACTTGTTAACCCCGATGACCCCCAACGCGATGCTAATCCCCAACCTGTAGGACAGGGACTAGAATTGTATACTCCGCGTGATATTCATCACACCGTCGAAATCCTATCCCAAAGAATTATTCAGTTATTTACTGAAGACCCAAGTAATATTAGTGCAGCTATTCTAGTTCGAGAAAATCGTCAAGGCAGGTGGTTAGCAGAAGCACTGACTCCTGTTTGCAAAGAGCATCAAATTATACTGTATGAAGTAAGTGAACGCGATCGCCGTTCCCATGTGCCGCAGGAAATTTTGATACTCCTGCAATTTTGCGATCGCCCTCATTCTCCCGATTATCTGAAAGCAGCCCTAGAAGTCTTTGTTCAGCGCCAATTAATTCCTACCCAAGACCTTAACGCCCTTGCTTCTGTACCCGAAGAATTTTTGTATCCTGGTCCCCTATCTGCACCCCAGCCAGAAGCAGTGCAAAAAGCTGCACAATTGTGTAGAAGTTTACTACGTGCCCGGATGGAATTACCAATATATCAGCTAATTTCCTTTCTCGCCTTAGCATTAAACTACGACCAAGCAGAACTAGCAACCGCTGACAAACTTGCAGAACGGGTGAACCTGCAAATAGCTGGCAATACTTCCATGGGAACAATGCTAGGCGCGTTAAGTGAAATTGTCAATTCTGAAAGGTTTGAACCAGTAGAAACAGAGGATTTAGAAGCTCGTTACACCCGTCGCGGTCAACTTACTATTATTACCATGCACAAAGCTAAAGGGTTAGACTGGGACTACGTATTTCTACCTTTTCTTCATGAAAACTTAATACCTGGTAGATTTTGGGTTCCTCCTCAAAGCCAGTTTTTGGGAGACTTTACCTTATCAGAAGTTGCCCGCGCCCAAATTCGCGCCGCCTTACACGGACAATCGATACCCGATGTTACTCAAGCTTGGGAACAGGCAAAATTTCTCAAAACCGCCGAGGAGTACCGTTTACTTTACGTCGCCATGACACGGGCAAAGCGCCTATTGTGGATATCTGCCGCTAAGAAAGCGCCGTTTACGTGGAGTAAACCGGAAAATTTACAAGAACAAGCACCGTGTCCTGTTTTTCCGGCATTGAAGCGGCAGTTTCCTTAATCTGTGGTTAATTTGGCGACGAAAAGCAACTTTTGAACTCTGTTTATGGTGTCTGTTGCACTCATTCTATCTTGAAAAAAATTAACCACAGATGGACACAGATGGACACAGATAAACATGGATATCTGTGTTCATCTGTGTCCATCTGTGGTCGCAATTAATACCAATTAAACAAATGACTCAGCTTAAGTACCAAATGATTATTCAGTGGTCTGAAGAAGATAACTGTTTCTTGGTAGGTTTTCCTGATTTTCCCGGACAACAGTGGCGGACTCATGGAGATACTTATGAGGAAGCGGTTGCAAATGGAATTGAAGCATTGGAGTCGCTAGTAATGGCTTATCAAGCTACCGCTGAACCGCTTCCAGAACCAACTGTTAATAAAGCTGCATAAAATTATACTGGTTGGTTTGTTGGCACAGCTAAAAGCCTAGGAATAAGAACATGGTCAGGCTGTTCTAGGACGAAGCGAACACACCGGGCAATATCTTGTGGTTGAAGTGCGCCACCAGATGTGATATAATTTCTATCCTCTTGATTCCAATGGTCATACAAACCTGTATCAACTGTACCAGGGGCAATTGCTGATACCTTAATACCCGTTCCAGCTAACTCCATTCGCAAAGCATCTGTAAAAGCTTCAACAGCATATTTTGTTCCATTGTAAGCCCCATATCGCGGTGCAGTTTTCAGTCCAGCAATGCTTGATGTGTTGATTAAAAAACCGCTGCCTACTTTCTGGAAATGCCGCAGCACGGTGTAAGCCATTCTGTATAAAGATTCCACATTCAAACGCACCATTTGACAGATAGCTTCTATATCTACTTCCTCAATGGCACCAACCGTCATTACGCCTGCATTGTTGAGTACAACATCGAGTTGTCCAAACTTTTCCAAGGCAAAATCTAGCAATCTTTGGGGTATTTCCGGATCGGTAATTTCTCCAGCCAACACCTCAGCTTGACTAAGACTGGATGCGAGTTGTTGAAGTTTTTCTTGCGATCGCCCTGTTAGTACCAACTTCATCCCAGCCGCATCTAAATCTTGAGCGATCGCTTTACCGATACCGCTACTTGCGCCAGTAATAAGAGCAACTTTGCCTTGTAGTTCCATCGTTTTTATCTGACACCTAAATATTTTTAATCTCAGTAACTTTATCGAAAAAACTCGATAGTTGTCTTTCACACCCTTGCGAAATTTGTCATAATCTTGCTGAAACTTTTAAAACATTTGCCTGTATGCCTTTGGCGTAATTGACAGGTGTTTGCGAAAAAGCCTTGTCAAGTGGCTTTGACTAGCAAAACCAGTCCGATAAGCAACTTCAGAAATGGTTAAATCTGTGTCAGCTAACAATCTTTTTGCCTTCTCCAGTCTCTGTTCAACTAAGTATTGATGAGGAGTTATACCAGTTGACTGCTTGAACATACGTGCAAAATAGTATTGACTCATACCTAGTTGAGAAGCGATCGCTCCCAATGACAAATCCTCTGCCATATGCTCATGAATATACTCGATAGCCTGCCGTAGCTTATACTTCGGTAAACCTCCTGCATAGTCTCTAAAATTATGTTTCCGTGTAGAATATCGCCGTAGTAGATGAACAGCCAGCATATTTGCAGCTGAATCAGCATAAAGACTACTACCCCATCCATCTGTTTCCAACTCTGTTATAAGTGCTACCCCAATTTGACTAATGAGCGGATCTGGTTTCGAGAAATGGGGTACAAGTTCAACACTATGCGGATCAATCGATTCGTGAGCAATATGACTGATAAGAGTAGGTTCAAGAACTAAAACAGTAACTGAAATTTCTTGATCCCAACACGCACCGTGAGAGACATTTGCAGGAACAATGACAACATCACCACTTATCATGCGATCGCTCTTTTGGCGTCCGTCTAATCTCCGTTTAACTTTAAATGGACGCTGATGATTGTGAGCAACAATTACATGCTGTGCAGGGCAATACTCCGGCATTTCATGAGGAGGCAAACAGTGATAATGTTTTAGTTGAATGCCATTCCAACCCACCTTGCTGCTTGAGAGGATAGGCGCATGAGGGAGAATCTGCAAGCTAGAATTTTCCCTTGTTAAATCAAGGGCTAGGAATTTTTTTTCTCGCATCAGTTTTACCTCTGAATGCTAGGCTTTGGATTTAATTCCTCTTGTTAATTAGACGAATGGCACTAAGTTAAGACACAGCCCCTGCCCTGACTGGTTCCCAGCCTAGAGGCTGGGAACCCATCCTGGTCGGCTCCGCCGACCGGAGCTTGACGAGAGGCAGAGCCTCTCGAAATATATTCCCAGCCTGGAGGCTGGGAACGAGGCAACACAATACTTTGGGCTTAACAAGCGTGCCATTCGTTAATTAGACTTCTTGCAAAAATCTAGATGTAGGTTAACTACTACCACAGATGGACACAGATGAACACAGATATCAGTGTTTATCTGTGTCCACCCCCCTCATTCCCCCCTCAAGAGGGACGGCAGTTGCTACAACGCGGGAAACCCGCAAGGGCGCACTGCCTCGGGAAGACAGAGGAAAAACTTTTATTTACTGTCCATCTGTGGTTAATTTTTTTGAAAACTTTCCCGCGCGAACGCGAACGCAGTTCATTTCAACTTCCATAGTCTATAATTGTGGATTGTGTCGAATTCCAACCATTCCATGCCGAAACTCAAAACTCGCAAAGCAGCGGCAAAACGATTCCGCGCTACCGGTACCGGTAAAATAATGCGTCGCAAAGCCTTCAAAAACCACCTACTCGAACACAAAACCACCAACAAAAAGCGTAAGCTTTCCAAAATGGTAATTGTCAACGAGCGCGACGAAGAAAACGTACGCTTAATGCTCCCCTATTTGTAAATAATTCAGGAATATCTAAATCATGACAAGAGTAAAACGCGGTAACGTTGCTCGCAAACGCCGCAAAAAAATTCTCAAACTCGCCAAAGGTTTTCGCGGTTCTCACTCAACCCTATTTAGAACCGCCAACCAACAAGTAATGAAAGCGCTGCGGAGTGCCTATCGCGATCGCAAAAAACGTAAGCGTGACTTCCGCCGCCTCTGGATCACTCGTATCAATGCTGCTGTTCGCCAACACGGCATGAGTTACAGCCAGTTTATGGGTAATCTCAAAAAAGCCAATATCGACCTCAATCGTAAAATGTTGGCACAAATGGCAATCCTCGATCCAGGCGGTTTCAGCAAAGTCGCCGAACTCGCAAGCCAAGCTAAAGGATAAGGTTAGCTGCGGATGTATCACGGATGTAACATATGCCGCAACGGATGTATCACGGATGTCACGTTTGATTAACAGGTTACAATTAAACATAATCAATCCGCAAAATCCGCAACGAAATCCGCTGCTACGGTTACATCTGCTCCTATCCGCCATCATTTTTTCACTTTTTCTAATTTGTTGCTTTGTAATTACAGATACACAAATATCAGCATCTGCCGCAGAACTGTCAGAAATTCAGCGGCGGGGCTATTTAACTATTGCTGTTAAAGATAATTTGCGTCCGTTGGGATTTAGAGATGCAAATGGTAATCTCCAAGGCTTAGAGATAGACTTAGCCCAACGGTTAGCAACTGACTTGCTGGGTAAACCAAATGCTGTGAAATTGCAACCCGTAGCAAATCGCGATCGCCTCTCCCAAGTCTTAGACAATAAAGTTGACCTCACCATCGCTAGAGTCACAGCCACCGAGTCCCGTTCCCGCCTGGTAAGTTTCAGTATTCCTTACTACTTTGATGGGGCGAGAATAATAACAAAAGATACATCGGTACAAAGATTGAGAGACCTGGCAAAGCGGAAAATTGCCGTTCTCAACCACTCCAGCACCATAGCCGATGTGCGGTATTATGTGCCACAAGCTGACTTGGTGGGAGTAAATTCTTATGAAGAAGCGCGATCGCTCTTAGAAAATAATGCAGTAATAGCCTTTGCCGCCGATGCTAGTATTCTGAGTGGATGGGTGCAACAATATCCCCAGTATCGGCTACTTTCAACCAAACTCTCAACCGAACCCTTATCAGTAGTAATGCCCAAGGGATTGCAGTATGATGAACTGCGAAGAAAAGTGAATGGAGCGATCGGGCGTTATTTAGAAGCAGGTTGGCTCAGTCAACGCGCTCAATACTGGGGTTTACCGTCCTCGGAGTTAGGAGGCGCGGTAGGGGCGAAGCATTTGCGCTAAAGAACCTGAAATTTACTGATAAGTTATCTGCGCAAATGCACGCGGCCTACAGGAGTTAGGAGTTTTTCTTTACTCTTTCTCCGGTAATTAGACAAAAGTTTGATTTTTAGTCTGTTTCCTAGAACGATTGCGCAAAGTGCAGACACCAGAGGCGTATCGCAAAACTTTCCCAGGATATGATAAGCATAGCTAATATAATTGGTGTTCTGAAGCACTTGACCCTACGGAACTATTTCTTGGCGATCACCCTTGGAAAAAACTTTTTGGTTTACTGAAACTAGTATAAGTTTAACGGAAGGAAAAATTCTATTTCTTCTACATTTGTTTCTTGCTTTGTTAGTTCAGCTTTTCCTGTGTCTTCATAATTAATATTAATTTTTTTGTCTTTCTCATCATTATCTTTATTTTTAGGTTCATAGACGTGTAATTGTTTTGAAGTGTCATAGAATTCTACATCTAAATCTTTTAAGATTTTAAAAAAATGATTGTCATCAAGAAAATTCGCATTACTTGGAGTCAACCAACCTTTTTTCACTCCTTCGTATGCTAATAACCAATATTCAGAAAATAATATATTGCTATTCAATTCGCTTTCTATTTTTGAAAAAGTTGGATTACCTTGAATTAATTTTGTCGTTTTTGAAATATCAAGCAAAACCAATAGACAAATTGCATCTTTCATGTCAATAACACAATTGGCTATACTTTCTGTTATTTCAATCTCAAATGTTTTAGCCAACCACAATGCCCAAGAAACTTCAAAATTATGTTTTATTGAGCTATGAGAAGATATTGTCAATTGGATCAATTCTTTCAATTTAACTTTAGAATCTGCATTTAGATAACTTTGATATGATAATAAAATGCGTGTTACAATGTCTAAAATAGATGGTTCAATTAATGCTGTCTTAAGCAATAAGCTCTCAAACAACTTCCAATTTTCTTCAGGAATTTCCGTTGTTCTATATTCAAACCTTCTTAAAGCATATTTGAATATACTATCAGACTTGAAAGGATTTTTTTCAGCTAAACCCCAAATTAAACTAAAATAGTGCTTAATACTATTTTCTATATTTTTACCCTTGAAGTCGAATTGTAATATAACTAATGCAAATTCATCTTCAAAAGAGAATGGAAATTCTTTAATCCTAATTTTACTTTCATTTACTTCTAATTGAAAATCTATTAAAATTTTTTGCAAACCTTTCAGAACTTTATCTGCTTCGTCTTTTGTAGATACAAACAGGTAATAATCATCATAGTATCTGCACGCTTTAAGATTGATACTTTCAAATTGAGTTTTAAGTATATAATCAATTCTACAAGCAATAAGCTCTGCAATTATGTGAGAGGTGTCAGGCCCTATTGGTATGCCAATAGACTGTCGTTCTTGACAACTTCTAATGCAAGTGTCAATTTCATCAGCTATTTTATACAACTTTGCATCAATATCTCCATTAGCAATTAGTGTATCTAATTTATCTTTTTGGTGAAAATAATTTTTCGCTTTTTCTTTTCCTAAGAATCCCCATGTTACAGAATGAGTATATATACTTGGATAAAATTTTGATATATCAACACGGATTTCTATTAACTTGCTAAATGAAGTTTCAATAAGTTGATTTCTAAAATCACTTACTTTTTTGCTCTTAGTATGTACAGAGCGTTTTTTAACGTCTTTTTCAGGGACTGGTAAACTTTGTGAATACGGAGATAATCTAAAAACGTTTTCAAATAATGCCCAGTTGTTTGTTATTTTTTCAGATAAGGCAATGAAATGTTTAGGGTTAGGAATACGTAGGAATCGTCTTGATAACTTTCCTTTTGAAATAGAGAATTCGATAGGTTTTGATGAATTAAATTTATTGATAAAAGTATTAGCGTGTTCTTTTTTTCTTTTTTTAAAGTCGCTATTATTTTCTCTTATTTGTTGTGTCAATACGAAATTTGGACTTGATATTGTTCCGTTCTGCTCAAAAACTATAGCCCAAGATGAAATAATACTATTTACATTGTTTGCAAGTTTTGAAGTATTAAAAGGCGGTGGCAACTCTTTTGGGAAGTAGCCTCGCTCTATTAAGTCTTTTAGTTGCATTTAGATATATTTTCCTCTTAAACTCCGAATTTAGGCATTATCGGCTAACTAGCATTTTATACGTGAAGCCTGGTAGACTTATGTATACTATTCCACAAATTAGCGTATAAATAACTAGCAAAAAAAAAAATTGCTACCACATAATGAGCAGTAGCACCAGAGCATAGATGAGAATTGCCCTAGGTAAACGCAGCAGATATCACAAGCGGATTGGGATTTGACACCAGCCAGCGTTAAAGAACCTGACTATTTACGGCATATTTTTCCAGGAGTGCGATCGCCCTTTACTGTTCGGAAGAATCGCACCATCAGAGTAAAAACCACTGTCAGTAAACCAAAAAGTTTTTCCCAAGGGCGATCGCCAAGAAATAGTTCCGTAGGGTCAAGTGCTTCAGAACACCAATTATATTAGCTATGCTTATCATATCCTGAGATGTCCCCAAAAATGAAATGATGGAAGTAGTATTTGCCAGGTCGGCTAAAAAAAACAGGACTTACGCAAGATGTGACCGAAAACCTTATTCTTGCGTAGCGGTAATTCATGAATTACCGCTCCGGCGCGTTATGTTTTACGTAAGTCCTGAAAAATTGACTATTTCATCAGAACAATTGGTTCTAACAGACTCGGAAACCCTGGATAAAGTTCTTGAGTGCTTGGCAGAAAATTTCTCCATTGAAACTCAAGGGGCTTATGACCAACAGAGATACTATAGAAAAGAGATTTTTTATAAAGGCAATGGATAACAATTTAGCGGTTATTTACCTCTCAATTTTTGTTGGTCTGCTTCTATTTACCGTTGTCAGTGTTTTTCGCCAGATTTTCAAATCCCGCAGGCTGGAAAGCTCTTTTTCCCGGTTGCGAAAGAAACTGACAAAAGAAAAGGGTACGACTCAAGAGTACTACGAATTAGGTAGTATTTATTCAGAAAAAAAAGTGTATTCTCAAGCGATTACTCTATTTCAAAAAGCTCTCAAAGCTGCTGAAGAAGAGGGAGAAGAAAATGTTGCACCAATTTACAACGCGCTGGGTTACACTTACTTTGTTCAAGAGCAGTATGATTTAGCAATTCGTCAGTACAAAGAAGCTCTGAAATTAAAACCTGATTATGTGACAGGGCTGAATAATCTTGGTCATGCTTACGAGCGCAAAAAATTAACCGCCCAAGCGCTGCAAACTTACGAAGAAGCACTGAAATACGATCCGAAAAACTCCACCGCCAAACGCCGCGCTGAATCTTTGCGCCGGTTGGTGACTGCTTAGAACCCCACCCCCAGCCCCTCCCCGCAAGCGAGGAGGGGTGTAAATAATTAATCGCTTCTCTGTGTGCAAGCAAGGGTGTAAATCATTCCCCCTCTCTGCTTGCGGAGAGGGGGTTAGGGGGTGAGGTTCTTAAGCAATTTGCCAAAAAGTTAAGATTTATATAACTTTAGCAACACTAATGTTGTTTAAGTCGTAAGCTAAATCCCAATCAGTAACGGCGTTTCAGCCATTGGCAGAGAAAACAAACCTGTGAAACCCCTACTTCATCAGGATTATAACTTTTGAGAGAATCAAAAACGATTTAATAATTAAACACTAATAGTCCGCATCTGATCGGATACACTTCGTTGGGTAAAAAGGGAGAACACAAACATGAAATTGGCTTACTGGATGTATGCGGGCCCTGCCCACATTGGTACTCTACGAATTGCCAGTTCTTTTAAAAACGTTCATGCTATCATGCACGCTCCTTTGGGCGATGACTATTTTAACGTCATGCGTTCCATGCTAGAGCGAGAACGAGACTTTACCCCGGTAACAGCCAGTATCGTTGACCGTAACGTTTTGGCACGCGGTTCCCAAGAAAAAGTGGTGGACAACATCACCCGCAAGGACAGTGAGGAACGCCCAGACTTGATTGTGTTAACTCCTACTTGCACCTCTAGCATTTTGCAAGAAGATTTGCAAAATTTTGTGGAGCGGGCGCAGTTGGATGCTAAGTCTGACGTGATGCTGGCGGATGTAAACCACTACCGCGTTAACGAGTTGCAAGCTGCCGATCGCACTCTGCATCAAATCGTCCAATATTACATAGAAAAGGCTCGCAAGAAAGGCGAACTACCAGAAGGCAAAACCGAAAAGCCCTCTGTTAACATCATCGGTATTTCTACCCTCGGCTTCCACAACCAGCACGACTGCACCGAGTTGAAAAGACTCATGGCAGACTTGGGTATTGAAGTAAATACCGTTATTCCCGAAGGTGCTTCCGTTCACGAGTTGAAAAACCTGCCTCGCGCTTGGTTTAACCTCGTGCCTTACCGCGAACTCGGTTTAATGGCAGCTCGTTACCTGGAACAAGAATTCGGGATGCCTTACGTAGACATCTGCCCAATGGGTGTAGTGGAGACAGCACGATGCATACGTAAAATTCAGCAAATAGTTAACGGTCAAGGCGCTGATGTAGATTACGAAGACTTCATCAACGAGCAAACCTTGTATGTATCGCAGGCTGCTTGGTTCTCTCGCTCCATTGACTGTCAGAATTTAACTGGTAAGAAAGCGGTAGTCTTTGGTGACAACACCCACGCTGCTGCTATTACCAAGATTCTGGCACGGGAAATGGGTATTCACGTAGTTTGGGCAGGAACCTACTGTAAGTATGATGCTGACTGGTTCCGTGAACAAGTTAGCGAATACTGTGATGAAGTAATTATTACCGACGACCACGGGCAAATTGGGGATGCGATCGCTCGTGTCGAACCCTCCGCCATTTTTGGTACACAAATGGAACGCCACGTTGGTAAGCGCCTAAACATTCCCTGTGGCGTAATTGCTGCACCTATTCATATCCAAAACTTCCCCATTGGTTACAAACCATTCTTAGGTTACGAAGGTACTAACCAAATTGCCGACTTGGTGTATAATTCCTTCACCTTGGGAATGGAAGACCACCTGTTAGAAATCTTCGGTGGACATGATACCAAGGAAGTAATTACCAAGGGCATTTCTGCTGATTCTGATCTAGCATGGGCTAAGGATGCTCAGGCAGAATTGAATAAGATTCCTGGTTTTGTGCGCGGTAAAGTGAAGCGGAATACTGAGAAATTCGCTCGTGAGCGCAATATTAATCAGATTACCGTAGAAGTAATGTACGCTGCGAAGGAATCTGTAGGCGCGTAATTCGAGGATAAATTGTTTTTTAAGTCTCACGCAAAGCCAAGGACAGTCGCGTGGGCGGGTTTCCCGACTTGAGCGAACTGTCCGTGCAAAGCCGCAAAGAAAACCTTGGCGTCTTTGCGCGCCAGTCGCTACAACGGGGGAAACCCCCCTCCGGGTTCGCCCTTCGGGTTCGCCAGTTCCCAGGGCGCGGGAAACCCGCCTATGTCCTAAGAGGACACGCTACGCGAACAGGACTGGTCTCACCAGAGCCGGCACGAGGGAAACCCTCCGAAGAGCGCTGGACTCACCGCAACGCGCTGGCTTGGCTTTGCGTGAGCTTTTTATACTGACAGAAAGAAAATATGTCCTGGATAGAATTGAGCCTCGACACAACCCACGAGGCGGTTGATTGGGTATGTACGCGACTTGCCGAAATTAACTACACGGATGAAGTTCGGATTAATAAATACATCTTAGCTGCTGAAGATATGGCACAGCAAAAGTGGGCATTTACGATTTGCTTATATCTACCCTACGATGCCCACGCCAGAGCAAATGTGGAAAAAATTACCAATTTACTCTCACCTTTACATCGTACGGGATTGACTACTAGTGTTGAGGCGGTTGTGGTAGAGGAAAAACCAGCAAACGCAGAAGTAGAAAGTCCCTTAGTTCATAGAATTGGACAACGGTTTGTTGTCCTCACTCCTGACGCGCCTTATCAACCTCAAGCAGCAGACGAAATACCTTTAATATTGAGAACATCCCTCGCCTTTGGAAGTGGTTTTCATCCAGCAACTGTTCTGAGTTTGCGACTGCTTGAGCGCTATATTATTCCTGGTATGAATGTCCTTGACTTGGGATCTGGTTCAGGGATTTTGAGTGTGGCGATCGCCAAGCTTGGGGCAAAAGTTCTAGCGCTAGACAATGATAGTATTGCTGTGCAGGCAACCCAGGATGCTGTCAGTCTCAATGGCGTAGAACAGCAGGTAACGGTGATGGAAGGAAGCTTGGGATGTGGAAGCAATTTGGGACATTGGATGGGGGGGAATACCCTTGATCAAGTGCCAAGCATTAACCCGACAGCGAACTTTGACCTGATTGTTGCGAATATTTTAGGAAGAGTGCATGTTACCCTTGCTTCTGACTTTCAACGTGCGCTGCGTCGGAGTGATAACTATGGGGGTTTGCTAATTGCAGCTGGTTTTACGAGCGATCGCGAGGATGAGATTACCACAGCCTTTAGGGAAAATGGGTTAGAAATCGTTGATTGTGAACGATTAAACGAGTGGGTAGCACTTGTGCATCGTCTTAAGATGTAAAGCTATGTGATGTCTGCAATAGACTTCTTACACGCATTCATGATTGAGGATAATTAACCACAGATGGACAATAAATAAAAGTTTTTCCTTTGCCTTCCCCCCGTTTCGGGGGGATAGAGGGGGGTGGACACAGATAAGATAAATTATCTGTGTCCACCCCCCTCTATCCCACGCCACTTGCTACAACGCGGGAAACCCGCGCAACGCAGTGGCTCCCCTTACAAGGGGGGAAGACAGAGGAAAAACTTTTATTTATTGTCCATCTGTGGTTCCATCTCAAAAAACATCGACTTATGCAAAAGGCTACATGAACAAAGTTCACAACGTTCGTAATGAAAATATCTCTTTCCCTAGCCCCTAAGCCCCTAGCCCCTAGCCCCTATTTTCAAGCCAGGTCTAATATTGCAATTCTTAGAAATTATACTTAGAAACAAAAAATATTATCAAACAAATATTACAATACAAATTTATTACTTTAGCAATAAAAATGATACCACAATCTGCACAAAAAATTACCGGTGTATCTCCCATAACAAAGTAAAAAAAGGCAACTTAAAATCATTAAAATCACTTCTGCACAAACAAGCCAAGGCATGGTAAATTCTTAAATCCATTGTCCTCCTTTTTGGCTTGCCTAATGCATTTGCACTATCTACACCCCCACCACCTTGAGGAATTAGTCAAGAGTAGTGGTATAAATTTACATATAGCAAAACTTAATTTTCGGACTCTCCAAGACAAAACTGCTTATGATTATCTGTTAATTTCTGAACGCCTACCCCGCACGAACACAGGAATGGTAAAAAGTAGCTGGCTACACCGCTACAGTCACATAACTTCTGGCGGTTGGTGGAGTTGTGGACTTGATCCTTTGAATAATTGGCAAGTAATGGAGTGGGGGTGTTTTAAGCCAAACCAACCCCGACAAAATGAAAAAGGCAAGTCTATCAAGTACGAACATCCACCCATTACACCAACACGAGTTTTTTGTCTACAAGTAACCCTGCACATCTGGCAGCAAGTTGCCCAACGTTATAATCAAGCCATGCCTGAAAATATCCACATCACCGACAATGGTGAAGCTGTAGGATTTTGGCAATGGGTGATGGAACGGAACATACCCATAATTATCTGCGAAGGTGTGAAGAAAGCAGCTGCACTGTTAACACAAGGATATGCAGCTATAGGTATTCCAGGAATTACCAGTGGATATCGCGTCACCAAAGATGAATTTGGCAAAGTTATTAGTCGTCAACTAATACCAGATTTAGTGGCTTTTACTATCAGTAAGCGTACTTTTTATATTTGCTTTGATTTTGAAACTCAACCTAAAAAAATTGCAGCGGTAAATAATGCCATATCTCAACTTGGATTTTTATTCCAAGCCAAAAATGCAAGAGTGCAAGTAATTGAATTGCCAGGGATAGAAAAAGGGGTTGATGAGTTTATTGTTGCCAAAGGTGCAAATGCTTTCGAGAAAATTTATCGCCAAAGCGTTAATTTAGAAATTTACCTCGCTCAAACCAAACCCCATACCGAATTAACCATTCCTGCTGCACTTACTCTCAATAATCGTTATTTAGGAGAAATATCTTTTCCCCCATCTGGATTAGTGGGAATTAAGTCAGCCAAAGGAACGGGGAAAACCACATCACTGCAAGCCGTTGTTCAGCAAGCAAAAAATAGAAACCAACCAGTTTTATTAATTACTCATAGAATTCAATTAGGGCGATTTCTCTGTGAAAAAATTGGGATTCAATGGGGAGTAGGCAAAGAAAATAGTGAGAGACAAAGAAGGGAAAAAACTGAGATATCTAAGTTACTTTCCCCTACTCCAGACGCGCCAGGTTGCGTCTCTACAATCCCCACTCCCCACTCTCTTGGATTATGCGTCGATTCCTTGTGGAAACTAAATCCTGAAGATTGGCAAGGTGCAATAGTAATTCTGGATGAAGTAGAGCAATCTTTATGGCATTTACTCAATAGTAATACTTGTAAAGAAAAGCGTGTCAAAATCTTAAAATCATTCCAGCAATTAATTTCTAAAGTACTCACAACAGGAGGCTTAGTTATTGCCCAGGATGCCGATTTATCAAATATTTCTTTAGAATATTTACAGGCATTAGCAGGAATGAAATTAACACCTTGGGTGGTAGTGAATGAATGGAAAGCACAAAGAGGCTGGGATGTGACTTTTTATGATTCACCTAACCCAACGCCATTAATTCACCAACTGGAATTAGATTTACTTGCTGGACGTAAATGCTATGTTACCACTGATAGTCGTTCTGGGCGTTACAGTTGTGAAACAATAGCCAGTTATCTCAAACAGCGTTTACAAAGATTGCAAACGCAATTTCCTAAAACCTTAGTTGTTAGCAGTCTCACTACCAATACACCAGGTCATGAAGCAGTTGATTTTATCGCAACTATTAATCAAAAAGTAACTGAATATGATTCTGTTTTTGTTACCCCTAGCTTGGGAACAGGAATTAGTATTGATGTCCAACATTTTGACTGTGTTTATGGTATTTTCCAAGGAGTAATTCCTGATTCAGAAGCAAGACAAGCTTTGGCAAGAGTGCGTGATGATGTGCCGCGAAAAGTCTGGTGTGCTAAGCGAGGTATTGGCTTAATTGGTGGTGGTAGTACAAATTATCGCTTGTTATCTTATTGGTATCAGGAAAATCAAAAAGAAAATTTGGCTTTACTTAGCCCCTTGCATAAAATAGATGTAGATTTACCATTATCTTATGACCCAATTCATTTGCGCACTTGGGCAAAATTGGCAGCAAGAGTAAATGCTTCCATTAGTCTCTACCGACAATCTCTGAAAGATGGCTTGATAACTGATGGACATCAAATTCAGACCAGAAGTAATGCTGTTCACAATAATATTATTAGAGATTTACGCTATGCCTTTTTAGCCACTGATCCGACTGACTTAGCAACCCGCAGAAGGCTAATTATAGAAATTGTCAAAGTCCAAAAAGATTGGTCACAAAGTCGCCAAAAAGCAAAAGAAATTAAACTAAAAATTAGAGAAATTAAGCAACAAAATCAATTAACCGCAGCAAATGCTGTAGCTAATGCTAAAGATATTGATTATGTAGAATACGAACAGTTATTAGGCAAACATTCGCTCACTGATACAGAACGTAATCAAATCAATAAATATATTCTCCAACAAAGATATGGTATAGAAATAACTCCTCAGTTAAAATTGCTGGATGATAAAGGATATTACTGCCAATTGTTAAATCATTATTATCTCACTCACGAAAGCGAGTATTTCCGCCTCAGAGATAAGCAAGAATGGCAACAGCAATTATTTTGGGGTGAGGGTAAAGTTTTTCTGCCAGATTTAAAAACTTACACTCTCCAAGTAGAAGCTTTAAGAGCTTTAGGAATGCTACAGTTTCTCGAACCAGAACGAGAATTTACCGAAAATGATGCTGATTTGCTTTTACTAAAAAATACTGCTATTCAATGTAGCAAGCACATTAAAAGAACACTCGGTATTAATTTGGTCATAGAAAAAGAGTGTGTTTCGACTATTAAAATACTTAGCCGACTGTTAAATTTGTTGGGTTTAAAGCTGAAGCGAGTAAATGAAGTTTATCAAATCGACACTGAGACGTTCAATGATGGCAGGGCAAAAATATTTGCAGTTTGGCATCAAAGAGATGAATTTATGTTAGGTAAACTTAAGAACGTTGAATGTGATATTGCTAATTATCCCTCTGATTGTAAATCTGGAATAACACAAACAAAACCTACTTACGCAAGTTATATATAGGCGTTGCTGATTATTCATTATGAATTTACCTCACACAGAGGAGCCAGTCGCGTGGGCGGGTCTCCCGAATTGAGCGAACTGGCGTCGCGCACCAGCCGCAGAGAGTAAGAGTTTGGAATATTTGATTTTTGAATTTCATACCCAAATTCAGCAACGCTAAAATTTAAAAACACTCTGCGTTCCTCTGCGCTTACTTTGCGTTCCTCTGCGTTTCAAATTCTACAATTTCACGCAAAGCTATAAATAAAAACCCCCACCTTCAAGGTGAGGGCTTCTATCAGCTACGAAATGTTGAAAATTGCTTCTTGATTACAGAGCGTTACCGCGAGGTAGAACTTCTTCGGGGAACACAAATTTTTCATGTGGCTGATCTTGAGGAGCCATCCAAGCGCGGATACCCTCGTTTAACAAAATGTTCTTGGTATAGAAGGTTTCAAATTCTGGGTCTTCAGCAGCGCGCAATTCTTGAGACACGAAGTCATAAGCACGCAGGTTCAACGCCAAACCAACAATACCAACAGCGCTCATCCACAAGCCAGTTACTGGCACAAACAACATGAAGAAGTGCAACCAGCGCTTGTTAGAGAAAGCAATACCGAAAATCTGTGACCAGAAACGGTTTGCTGTCACCATGGAGTAGGTTTCTTCTGCTTGGGTGGGGTTGAAGGCGCGGAAGGTGTTTGCTGCTTCTCCGTCTTCAAACAAGGTATTCTCTACTGTAGCTCCGTGAATCGCACACAGCAGCGCTCCACCAAGTACACCCGCTACACCCATCATGTGGAAGGGGTTGAGTGTCCAGTTGTGGAAACCTTGTAAGAACAGCAAGAAACGGAAAATTGCTGCAACGCCAAAGCTGGGTGCAAAGAACCAGCTAGACTGTCCCAAGGGGTACATCAGGAATACGCTGACGAATACCGCGATGGGAGCAGAGAAGGCGATCGCGTTGTAAGGACGAATCCCTACAAGTCTGGCAATTTCAAACTGACGCAGCATGAAGCCAATCAAACCAAAGGCTCCGTGTAAGGCAACGAATGGCCATAAGCCACCCAATTGACACCAACGGGTAAAGTTACCTTGAGCTTCTGGTCCCCACAACAGTAACAATGAGTGTCCCATTGCGTCTGCGGGAGTTGATACGGCTACTGTCAAGAAGTTACAGCCTTCCAGGTAGGAAGATGCTAAACCGTGGGTGTACCAACTGGTTACAAAGGTAGTGCCGGTCAACCATCCACCCAATGCCAAGAAGGCACAAGGGAACAGTAATATCCCTGACCAACCTACGAATACGAAGCGATCGCGCTTCAACCAGTCGTCGAGAACGTCAAACCACCCTCTACGGTCGGCGCGTCCAACTGCGATGGTCATCGGAACAAATCTCCAAATCTTATAAGTACAGGGTTTTTTTCCCTCTGTATATAGACTGCCATCTTTTGGCTGCCTATAGACAGAAAATAAACCGGGTTGTCAATCCAGTTTACATTTTTTTACTTTCTTTAATAATGTTATGTGCAATTCACTAATTTTTCCAGTGTTTTTTTAATTTATCTTAATCTTTTGCATTTACATTCTGACCTTGGATAGACATTTGTAAAGTAAAAAAATAAATCAAAAAAGTATATTAATTTTATTTTATGATTATTTTCCCAATAGGGAATAGGGAGTAGGGAGTAGGGGACTAATGACTAATGACTAATGACTAATGACTAATGCCCTTTGCATAGCTGCCTTCTTCTAACGCTAAAATTAGACCTAAAGTTAAATTAATTAAAGACTAAATGTTCACCATCGATTTAACAGTAAGGAACACTCCTTTCCCGATATCAGTGCAACGTAAGACAGCCGAAGATGCAGAGGCTGTATATCAGCTAATTTTGGCGGCAATGACTTCTGGCAAACCTGAGATTGTGGAACTCAAGTGCGAAGGCAAGACAGAGAAAAAAATTGCCGTTCGTGCGATTGAAATTTCCGGAGTGCAGGTAGCACAGAAAGACGGTGCAACCACCACTGGCAGACCACCCGGTTTCTTCGCCCTAGCCTCTGAGTGAAGTGCTGGTGGTGTAGAAATGACAGAACTGGGCATCAAGGTAAAGGATTTAAATTTTAGCTGGCCGTCGGGAGGCAAAGTAATTCAATCTTGTTCACTGGAAGTACCCCAGGGAGAATTTTGGATGCTTTTGGGTACGAATGGCAGTGGCAAATCAACATTGCTGAGACTACTGGCGGGGTTATTAGCTCCCCAGTCTGGCGAAATTGGGGTTTTAAATCCCATTGGCTTTGTTTTTCAAAATCCCGACCATCAACTTGTGATGCCCACTGTTGGTGCTGATGTGGCTTTTGGGCTGGTGGAAGAAAAATTACCACCAGCTGCTATTCGAGCAAGAGTTGAGGAAGCGTTGGCAGCTGTGAATTTATTGGGACTGCAACGACGCCCTATTTATGCTCTTAGTGGCGGACAGAAGCAACGAGTAGCGATCGCTGGAGCTTTAGCCCGTAACTGCGCAGTCTTACTACTAGATGAACCCACTGCTTTACTCGATCCAGATAGCCAACTGGAACTCGTGGCTAGTGTTCGTAAACTAGTCAAAAGCAGAGGTATCACAGCCTTGTGGGTAACGCATCGCCTAGATGAGTTAAATTACTGTGACGGCGCTTTCTTGCTAGAAAGAGGTTCTTTGGTAGATAAAGGAGAAGCTCAGCGCCTCAAACAGCGTTTAATGCAGCTACACAATGAAGCCTCATAATTGTCATTAGTCATTGGTCATTAGTCATTAGTCATTAGTCCAATAACTAATGACCAATGACCAATGACCAATGACCAATGACTCTTTCAGGCTATTTTTGTAAAGCTATTGCATTTTTTCACTTTGTAACACAATGTTACACGGGATGGTTGAATTACTATAAAAGTTATGAATGAATCTTGTTAACTCTAGAAAATTGTGATTAAAAACCATGTCCCGTTCCTTATCCCCAGCCGTTTTGCTAGTGGACGGCTACAATATTATTGGTGCTTGGCCTTGCCTGAAAAAAACCCGTGATAATGCTGGATTAGAAGCTGCACGCTGGGAATTGGTAGAATCTATGACCAGTTACAGCGCATTTCAGGGCTATGATACACAAATCGTGTTCGATGCCCAGTATCAAAACGCCTGTAGCAATAAAGAAATTATTACTGAGCTTTTATCTGTTCATTATACTGATTTCGGGCAAACAGCAGACACCTACATTGAAAAATCTTGTGCGTCTTTACGCTCCTCGTTAGCCCAATCTCTGCTTTCTCGCGTGATAGTTGCTACATCAGACCGGGCACAGCAACTGATGGTGCAGGGTTATGGAGCTGAATGGATGTCCGCACACCAGTTGTGTTATGAAGTGCAAGCTACTGTTTGCCGGGCACGTCAGAAGTATCATCCCCGCAAAAAATCCAATAGTAGATTTTTAGCCAATTCCATTGATGCTAAGGCACGACAGCGCCTAGCTGAACTGCGAATGGGATTAAAGTAAGTATATATACATATTTAATTTGCTCGTGTTTGCTAGCTCTCTGAACCAAGTTCAGAGCCGCTAAGTACTGCCAATCATAGTGTTCAGCGTTTCCTCAAAAAAACTGAAAAATTTTTTCCAAAACCACTTGCCATTTTTATTGTTTGGCACTACTATAAGTAATCGCAGCGTTCCTCAGTAGCTCAGTGGTAGAGCGGTCGGCTGTTAACCGATTGGTCGCAGGTTCGAATCCTGCCTGGGGAGTTTAAAAAAGTTAGGAGTTATGAGTTAGGAGTTAGTAACTCATGATTTTTAGTCCTCTCCGAAAAATAATGTAGAGACGCGAAATTTTGCGTCTCTACAAGGATTTTGGATAACGCATAATTAATTTTCGGAGATGTCTTTTAGATAAGTTTATGTTGAAAGATGCTAAGTCTCGGTTTCAGGTAGCTAAGTGGGCGGATTTATGGTTGCTTGATCCAGCAGTGACGTTTCTGAATCATGGTTCCTTTGGTGCGTGTCCCTTGGCGGTGCTGGCGGCTCAACAAAAACTGCGATCGCAATTAGAACAAGAACCACTACGATTTTTTACAAGGGAGTGGGAACCACTTCTAGATGGAGCAAGAAGCAAATTAGCCGCTTTTGTAGGTGCTGATGCTGAAGAATTGGTATTTGTCCCGAATGCAACCACAGGTGTGAATTGTGTTTTGCGTTCTCTTGTCTTCCACCCAGAGGATGAAATACTCACAACTAATCATGAATATAATGCTTGTCGCAATGCACTAGATTTTATCGCCAGTCGCACGGGTGCGCGGGTAGTAGTGGCAAAGATTCCTTTCCCCATTAATTCACCGCAGCAGGTTGTAGAAGCTGTGCTAGAACGAGTTTCATCAAAAACACGTTTGGCGCTAGTGGATCACGTTACAAGTCAAACTGGGTTAGTTTTTCCCATACAGAAATTAGTACAAGAGTTGCGATCGCTCGGAGTGGATACACTGGTAGATGGTGCCCACGCACCGGGAATGTTACCCTTAAACTTGCAAGAAATTGGCGCAACTTACTACACAGGTAATTGCCATAAATGGCTGTGTGCGCCAAAAGGAGCAGCATTTTTATATGTACAGCAGGATAAACAGCCAGAAATTCGTCCGTTGACTATTAGCCACGGTGCTAACTCACCACGCACTGATAAAAGTCGCTTTCAATTGGAATTTGACTGGATGGGGACAGACGATCCCACAGCTTATATGTGCGTACCGGAAGCTATTGAGTTTATGGGTTCGCTGTTACCTGGTGGGTGGAATGAGTTAATGCAGCACAATCATCAACTAGTATTGCAAGCACGACAGCTACTTTGTGAAATGTTGGGAGTAATAGCACCTTGTCCAGAAGATATGATTGGTTCAATGGCAGTTGTACCTATGCCTACTCCCTTGGAAAACCGCAATTTTATGTCTTTACGCGATGAGTTATTTGATAGATTTGGAATTCAGGTGCAAGTAGTTCCGTGGGAAGAGACACCGAAGTTATTAGTGAGAATTTCTGCACAAATTTATAATACTATCGAACAGTATGAATATTTGGGCAGAGCATTAGTAGAATTGCAGCAGAAGCCAAACTAATACCATTTTGGATTTTGGATTTTAGATTTTGGATTGAGAAACCCTCTGTTGAGTATGGGTTATGTAAATCCATCTGTTGCAATCATTTTTCAAATTGGTATAATTCATAATTTATAATTACCCCCCTCTGTCCAACAATTATGAATTATATCTTTTCCGCTTGCCTCGGAATTACTCAACAGACTCGTCCAAAAATTCTGCGTTACTCTGCGCAATCCTCCGCGTTACTCTGCGTTAAAAAATATATTATTCCAATGCTAACAAATTTGATATTACTAATTATTAATTATCCCCTTATCTCCACCGAAAAGCAGCAAAAACCGAAGGATAAATGTTGAGATGTTTTACTACTAAAGTGTGAAGCCAAATATTCCATAGTGCCATCGAAAATGCAGTTGCTAATGCTGCTCCCATAATTCCCAACCAGTGAATCCCAACAATATTTAATACTACGTTTACCAAAGCGCTAAATCCCATTACCAAAGCACACTGATTTTGATGTCCTGTCATCATTAGCAAATATCCCACCGAACCTGCACCTACATTTACCAATTGTCCCAAAATTAGTACACTCAGCGCTCCTTTTGCAGCTATGAATTCCGATCCAAATAAATTTAACACTGGGGAAGCAAACACAATTAATCCGAGAGAAACGGCTAATGCAGGCCAAAACATCCAACGAGCGATCGCAGATACTAATCTCTGTAATGCAACGCGATCGCCTTCTGCATACAATGAGGCAAACATCGGCGCAGAAATCGCATTTACTGCTATTAAAATAAAGTTAACCCACGCAGCAGTTTTGAGCGCAGCGCTGTAGATACCAACTTCTTTGGCTCCCAGCATAGTACCAATCATCAGAGTATCTGTCTGGTTCAATATCATACTAGAGCCAGCAATAAACATCATGGGTAATGACACCTTCCACCACTGGCGGAAAGCATACGCTGGATGAACCTGGCGAATATCTGCTGATAAGGCGCGACGAAAAAATTCCAACTGCACAATTAAGATTAGGAATAATGACAGCATCGACAATGCGATCGCTGATGTACTGGTAAGGCGTTGTTGACTTTGCCAGAAAAACGCTACCCCCAACAACACCAATGGATAGATAATTAGTGAGGGTGCATAAGCCATAACAATTTGCTGAACTGCTCTGACTATTTCTTTTTGCAAAGCTGTTAACGCAAGCAAAGGTACACTACAGATTCCTAAAATCAGCGGTACTATGTACTCCAAATCCCGGTAGGTATTCAGCCACAGTAACAAAATCGTTCCACAGCTTGCAGTCACCAAGCTGGCTATGAGCGTTTGTAGCCAACTTCCCCAAATTATTCCGCGCAGATGTGCCCAATCTTGCTTAATTGTATATTCTGGGATAAATCTCAGTACTGCTGTGGGTAAACCTAATCCTGCTAAAAATGCCAAGGAAATGCCCCAAGCGATCGCATAATCGTATATACCATACTCCGTTACCCCCATCCACCGTGCCAACAAAATTTGAGTAGTATAATTAAAACCTACGCTGAAAATTTGCACACAGAGAGCTGCTCCTGCTCCTCGCGCCAATGTTGCTAGCAAATCAGCTTCCTGGGGTCTTCTCCAAACTTGGAGCAAGGCTTGCCATTTTTTCATTTTCTGAATTTTGCTCAGCTTAATTTTTATATACTACATATAAGACAGGCTTTTTGTAACTTGATGTTAGAGAAGCGATCGCGCCCGCGCAGTGCAGTGTGTGTCGAGTACATCACGATACCAAATTTACCCATTGTGTAGTTCAACTCTAACCACTGATTCCACAATTCCCTAACTCGCAAAGCTAATGTACTTCTGGATAACAAAAGCACAACTAAGTTAGCATCAACACAAACTATACCTATTGTCATTTCGCCTCAAACTCTGGAAAGCAACTACGCATGAGTTCATCATGTTGCTCATTGCGTTCCTCTCTTGTTTGTCGGATATAGTCTTCTAGTGGTGGATCAAATGGTTGACCATTACGGCGAGCATTGATTTTGTCTGCCAATTCTATTAGCCTTTGAAAGGCTGCTCGTCCGTCTGATTTTTTCAGTTTTTCCTCTAAAAGCGCCCTTTCTTGTTGAGACAGGGATTGGATAATTTGCACGAGAGTATCTACCAGTTGTGTGTTCATAGCTTTACAGGACAGGTAGCTTTATTCATATCCTACAATTTCGGCGTTGCTGAATTGAAGAAGGTGCGTTATTCTCAATTACCATCCTCAACGCCCTGAATTAAAATTCGGGCTAAAAGCGCGCATTCGGTTCCAAACCGACTCGGTAAAATTTTTAACCCATTTTTAATGGGTTTGTAGAGACGCGACGCCAGTCGCTACAACGGGGGAAACCCCCCTTCGGGTTCGCCAGTTCCCTACGGAGGGAGACCCTCCTTCAGGACTGGACTCACCGCAACGCGCACAGCGAGAATTTCGCGTCTCTACACGACCGGAAATTTATTTCACGGCTGATTACCACTGGTGCAAGAATAGACTGCAACTGAAGTTGCAACGCATTCATCCCACACCGCGCGTGGAGTGGGCTTTCTGCTCTTATTTTTGTAAGGAATTGGGCTAGATGAGTTGTGCAAATTCAATGTGGAGCAGCTGATCAAAACTCATGCGTGAATATCAGAACCTCGTCGTCGAGCCTTTGAACTCCATCGTCGAGCCTTTGAACTCCAGAGCGATCGCCATTTCCTGTGCCGTCTAATCCAAGGACAATCCCCTACACTGCAAGATAAAGGCATTATCCGAAAACTGGCGCGAAAAGAAATTTTGACGACTGAAGGCAATGTTTTTCAAGTACCTTTAGTACAAAAATTTATAGAACAGGTAGTAGAAGAAGAACAATATTGATTTACCCCTGCGACTGATGAACCTCCTCGCTGACTCTGACTTATTTGATTGGTAGGAGTTACGATTTTGGATTTTGGTTCATAGTTCATAGTTCATAGTTCATAGTTAATGGTTCATGGCTATTAACCATTAACCATTAACCATTAACCATTAACCATTAACC
>JBHYDF010000043.1:0-48949 GCA_051861145.1 Nostocaceae cyanobacterium | reverse complement strand
CCCCCTACTCTTGACTAATGACTAATGACTAATGACTAATGACTATTGACCAACTTGCTCAATTGCGCCTCTTAAGCCGTTATTATTGAGTATCGTTATCATCTGCTCGGCATTATTGCGACTGCTAAATACTCCAGCTTGCATAGCTGCCCTACCTTGCCAGTAAGTAGGAAAAGCACCAGGGGCAAGAAATCTTACTAACTCCTGATCCCTTTGATTTTGTACTTCTGCCATTACCCGGTAACGCATACTTTGAGGTTGTCCAGCTGTACCAGTCGCAAAAGCTGTTGTAGTGGAATTTTCGGGTAAGGGCGCTTTCTGCATATTCTCAGTACTGCGCAAGGGAACATTACCACCCGGAGGCAAAAGCCCAGATTCGCCTATGGGAGCAGGTTGTAGTGTTGGTAATGTTGGTAATGATTGTGTAGTAGAACCAGATTTAGGAACACGATTTATCACCTCTGGTGTCGGGGCTGAGGACTGAGGTGCTACAAACTCAACTGTGTTCTGATCAATCTGTGTGTAATTCAACTGCGGTGTAGCAGAGGTACGTGTTTGTTGCCAGCCTGTGGTTGTTTGTCTCGGTGCTAAGCTGCTAGGAATAGGAAACCCTGTTCTATCCCTTCTAGAGGTGGGTTGCTTTGGTTTTGTCGCAGTCACGCCAAGTTTAGAGTTAGCTGGTTGCAATGGTAAAAGTCGGTTGTTCAATGGTCGAGAAACAGTGTTATTGCTACTACCAGAAGTACTGTTTCTGAGAATTGGGGCAATTCGCCTGTTGGTAGTTGGCGAAACTCTAGGGGCAGAAAAGGTGATTTCTTGACTTGTTTGTGTTTCCTGGCTGGTATTGTTGGCTAAAGTAGAACTTTGAGAGTCGCGGGCGATGGGTGCGGCTGTATTGCTTGTATCTACTTTCCCAGCATTGCGCCCTGCCAAAGTATTACCGTAAGCAGCAATTGTCTGCTTGGCAGCGTTGGCGTTAATGTCATAACGAGCATTACTACGAAACTCGTTTCCGCCTGGTTCGGATGCGTTACCCAAATCTGGCTGCGCTTGGGCAATGGCTACTATGCCATCTTCTTTATTACCCTCAATCAGATTATTCCGCAAAACGGGACGGGAGGAAGCTTGAATGATAATGCCGCTTCTGTTGTTTTGAATTTGATTCCCCATCACCACCGGTTCCGCTTTTTCGGCAACATTAATACCAAAGCCCGTTTCTTGAAAAACATTTTCGCGGATTTCCGGACGGGCAGTTCCGGTAATTGTAATGCCATTCGCCCCGTTGCGGTAAAATAAATTGTTGCGAATCTTTGGCGCTCCGTTGCCAGTAACGGTAACTCCATCTTGGGTACTACCAGTAAAGGTATTATCTGCAACTAGCAAACTGCTGGATTCAATCCATAAACCGTAACCACGGGGACTGGAATTTGTCACCGTTACTCCAGTCAATTGTGTTCCCTTCCCGCCGACAATAGCAACGTTTTTACTGCCAAAACTACGACTGAGGTACTCGCCACCTCCGGTGATGATAATATCGCGACCTTTGCTGCTAACATCCCCTTGGATGGAAATACCAGGTTTGAGTATCAAAGGAAACTTTTCCCCTGTCTGGGCGCTGTAAGTCCCTTTTGTCAACATGATGACTGTATTGGGCTGGGCGACTTGCAACGCTTGGGTAATAGTTTTTAAAGGAGTGCTTTCACCTCCATTGCCCTCTTTGTCATCTCCGACACTTGGGTTGACAAACAGCATGTTAACCTGAGAAATTGTTCTCTCACTTAGGTGCATCTGCTTTGGGGTTTTGGGTGTCTGAGCAATGGCGGTATCAAGGTAAATGCCAAGTAGCGCCTGTGTTGCTACTCCCATACCAGTGAATAAAAACAAAAAATAAAAACGAGAAACCGAAAGCATTGTTACCACAAGATGTGGATGTGGTTTGTGCTTTTGAGCAATCCCCTCTGCTGATGGGTTATTTAGCTGACAAGATTTAGGAAATACTTGAGAATGAATCACCTTTACTGCACTCCTTACAACCAACTAGCATTTTTTATACTCTTTGTTACGCAATTATGTCGATAATCTGAGTCACATCATTTATCTAGGGGCGCTTGGACTAGGGACTAGGGACTAGGGGCTAGGGGCGCTTGGGTTAGGGGCTAGCAATTTTGGATTTTGGATTTTGGATTTTGGATTAATCTAAAATCTAAAATCTAAAATCTAAAATTTAAAATCTAAAATCTAAAATCCTCCTACTCCCTAGTAAAGATTTAATAGATATGCGAAAAAGATTACAAATATGAAAGGGGCTGGCTGGTACGATGAAAAGACTAATGGGGTTGTAGTAATGGTCGAGCCATACAGCCAAAGAGAACAAATACAGCAAGTTGTTTTCCGCATTTTAGACGCAAATTTAGACCGCGCGCGTGAAGGTTTGCGAATTATTGAGGAATGGTGTCGCTTTGGCTTGAATAATGCCCAGTTGGCTGGGGAATGCAAGCAGATGCGACAAGAAGTAGCAAGCTGGCATAATGCTGAACTGCGGGCGGCGCGAGATACACAAGGTGATCCCGGTACTGATTTAACCCATCCGCAGGAAGAACAACGCGCTAGTATCAAATCTTTGCTGCAAGCTAATTTCTCTCGTGTGGAAGAAGCCCTGCGGGTGCTGGAAGAATATGGCAAGCTTTATCACCCAAATATGGGGAAAGCTTTTAAGCAGATGCGCTATCGGGTTTATACTCTCGAAAGTGATTTATTGGGCTATCAACGCCATCAATTACTTTTACGATCGCGCTTGTATTTAGTCACCTCCCCGACTGAAAATCTACTGGAAGTTGTCGAAGCTGCCCTTAAGGGTGGACTGACGCTGGTACAGTACCGCGATAAAAATGCTGATGATACTGTCCGCATCGAAGTTGCTCAAAAGTTGCGGCAATTATGCCACACTTATAGCGCAATTTTTATTATCAATGACCGAGTGGATTTGGCGTTAGCGGTGGATGCTGATGGTGTGCATCTGGGACAACAAGATATGCCGATCGCGATCGCGAGAGAGTTACTTGGCCCACACCGCTTAATCGGTCGTTCTACCACAAATCCTGACGAAATGCAACGAGCGATCGCTGAAGGTGCTGATTACATCGGTGTGGGGCCTGTTTACGCTACTCCCACGAAAGAGGGTAAGGCTGCGGCTGGTTTGGAATATGTCAGTTATGTTGCTAAAAATTGCCCCCTACCTTGGTTTGCTATTGGCGGCATTGATCCAAATAATATCAATGACGTAATTGATGCTGGCGCAAGGCGTGTGTCTGTTGTGCGCAGTATCATGCAAGCAGAACAACCTATGTTGGTGACACAATATTTTCTATCCCAGCTTAACCGTGTTCATCCAGATGATAAGTCCTATAGCAATCCTATTTGAGTTGTAAAATTTTTTTTGGAAACGAACCACAAAGGGTATTGCTGAATTCGAGTATGATTTTTTTTGAATCTCACGCAAAGACGCCCAACGGGAGAGCCAGAGCCGGCACGAGGGAAACCCTCCGTTTGTCCTAAGAGGACACGCTATGCGCTAAGAGCGCACGCTCCAAGGGACGCGAACAGCGCGCTTACTCACCAAGACGCCAAGAAAATCTTTGCGTCTTTGCGTCTTGGCGTGAGATTTTCATATTTAAAATCAGCAACGCCCCACAAAGAACGCCAAGTACACAAAGATAAGATACAAGGAGAGATTTTCATGAATTATTTAGGATTGCTATATGTCTAATCAAATTACTCTTCAGGTAAATGGGGAAACTCGTAGCTGTCTGTCTCAAACTCCTTTACCTGATTTACTCCAGCAACTGGGGTTTAACCCCCGTTTGGTGGCAGTAGAATATAACGGTGAAATTTTACACCGTCAGTATTGGGATCAGACAAAAATACAAGCGGGCGATCGCTTAGAAATTGTCACCATTGTTGGTGGTGGTTAAGTCAATAAGCAGGAATAGCGCGACTCCTGAATGTATAGCCGTCGATGCAAGAGGTTTCTCTTGTTGGCTAGTACTCTTCCTCTGCGTCCGAGTTGTTCGCGTAGTTGCTTATCTTGACATAACCGCCTGAATGCTGTAAACATTTCATAGCCAGAGTTTGTATTAACCAGTAAACCATTTTCCCCAGGGCGGACTGCATCAATCGCACTGCCTATACAAGAAGCAATTACCGGTTTGCCAAAGTAACCTGCTTCTAAGTAAACAATGCCATTATCCTCCATGTATGCAGCTTTGGTGTCAAATAAGGACAGCATCGCAAAAATGTCACAAGCTGCATAATAACCAGCTAATTCATTCGCCGCTACGTATCCGGTAAAGTGTACCCATCTATCCAACCGCAAGCGCCGAACCTGAGATTGAAGTTGTGACTCAAACGGCCCTTCTCCACAGAGTAGATAGTGGACATTCATTCCTAGAGTCAGCAGTAGTGGTAAATGATCTATTATCAGGTCAAAGCCTTGATTCTTGTTGAGTTTTCCCACTGAAAGAATTACAACTGCTGAATCGGGAATGTTGTAGCTGTTTCGCACTCGCAAGCGTAAATCTTCAACAGAACAAGGATTGCGGATGCCGAATTTTTCCCTCCTCACTACAGGGTTAATGACGTGGGTGGGGGTATTAAATTGAAAATGGGCACTGAGGTAATCGCGTGTAAAAGAATTGTTACAAACAACACCTGCTGCTCGTTTTAGGGTGGATCCAAACAGCGATCGCGCTACGGGGTTACGTACAGCACGCAGAATCTCATTACCGTGTAGGTAGATAAAAAAGCGAATCGGTAAGAGACAATTTAACAGTAATAGCGAAAGAAAATTACAGCCGTAACTCCATTCAATATAGCGGTAGTGATAGCGAAAATAGAGTTTGATTGCTAGTAAAAATGACCAAATCGTATTTAGTAATGGCGTGAGGATAATCCCTTGCAAACCACTACGCCAAGATTTGGGAATTGAAAAGCGATGTATGGGAAACCGTTGCACCTGATCAAAGGCTTTATCTCCTGCACAACCCGCTGTGAGAACAACCACTCTTTGAGGATCTTGGAGACAGCGATTATAAATATACTCCTCAATGCCGCCTTCTTTTGGTAAAAAGGTACGGGATATAACGAGTATATCTGGAGATGTTGTTTTGTCTTGGATAGTTGCCACCCTATGTGAAATATGTTCCATCAGAAATTTGGTAAATAAATTTCAAAACAGGAGAGAAATGGCTGTTAGTGGTTAATAGTTAATGGTTCATGGTTAATGGTTAATAGCCATCAACTATGAACTATTAACTATGAACTATGAACAACCAATAATCTAGATGTAATATCTCACAATGCATTTAGGAGCATTTTACCTTTATTTCATGATACAAGAAATATTTGCAAAATTTATCTGCAATTAGCATATCAAGTAAAAAAACATCAAGTATCTAGTGAAAGTTATAGTTTTGCAAATTTCTGGCACTGATGTGAGTACTGGCTCATGCTTATCCGTTGAAGTGACTTTGGATAACTTGCTACAAAAACCCAGATAGTCCGTGTTTATTCTACACAGATAAATTAATCATAATCTCTGTCAATCGTGGCTTACAAGCATTTGTGATTGGAAATTTTCGCTCTCTTCAAAAAAGAGAAATGTTTCGCAGCTTACATCATCAATCAGAAAAATGTTAATTAGCGGTAGATTTATGCTCATGAGATAAAATTGTAGCTAGGAAATCAGCACTAGTAGAAAGAAGATTTTGCATACTTTAGTAGTGTGATTTAGAATGCATAAATAAATTTGATAAAAGCGACTTTTAACACTCATAAAAAACTTACCGAATCAGTTAGCCGCCAATGCAAATCTCACAGAGATACTGACTCTGATGGGAATTATTCAGTATTGCTTTTATAAATAGATTATCTTAATACCACCAATAAATTGTGCCAAAATGCCAATTTATAAGGATGAGATGCCTGTTCAAAGGAAATAAATCACATAGTTTCTATTTGTTTTACTAATGGCAGCAAAAGAATATTTACTACTTTTTGCAGATGACTAAGTTTGCATGTAGATAATATGCAACTCAACCGAAACTGATACTGTTAGCGAATCTAATGTAGGGTGGCTGATATCTTGCAGCATTCTCAACAAGAGCCAGAGGCTCTAATTATCGTTACCAGGTTGAACCTGGTAACGAGGTTCGAGGTTTTGGAGGCTCCGCCTCCTTTGCTGTTGCAATTGGTGCAAGATATCAGGTGGGCATTGCCCACCAACCACAATGTAGGGCATAGCCCCACCTACGAAATCAATTCGGCATTGAATAAGGAAAAAGGTACTGTTATACAGCTAGTACGGTTATTGCGATCGGATTACCCTCTAAAGATGGCTGCTGATACAGGGTGAGAAACGATAAATTGAAGATGTAATCTGTGATGAGAGTAGAGAGCGAATTTACACTCCTTCCAGGTTACGGGCTGGCGTCAGGTGAACCTAAACACAAAATATCCCACCCCTTGGGACAAATCATAAACAATACCGTTTTTCCAGCAAATGTAATTATGCGTAAAAAACTACAACAAGCCATCAAACCACTTTTGAAATCTCTGTTCGCCCTGTTTCTTGTGGGCGTATTGGCGCTATCTCATGCTGATGGGGCGCTAGCAGCTAGTGGGGGTCGGATTGGCGGTGGTTCTTTCAGAGTACCCAGCAGCCGTCCCTATTCATCACCCCGGACTTACGCGCCTCCTGGCGGCGGATATGGATATCCTGCACCATATCCAGTGTATCCAGGTGGTGGATTTGGATTCCCCTTTATAGTGCCGATTTTTGGTATTGGTGGCGGATTATTTAGCCTGTTGATTTTCATTGCGATCGCTAGCTTCATATTGCAAGCTTTCCGTCGGGTTGCTAGTGGTGGCTATAGCGATGAAGGAGATTACGGCTATAGCAGTAACCCGCCTGTTTCTATTGCGCGTTTGCAAGTAGGCTTGTTAGCTCAAGCGCGTGATTTGCAACCTGAACTTAACCGCATTGCTGAAACTGCTGATACTAATTCTCCAGAAGGTAGAACCGAAGTATTGCAAGAAGCCAGCCTTGCTTTACTCCGCCATCCGGAATACTGGGTATATGCTGGTGGTGGAATACAACAAGCGCGTTTAAATGCGGCTGAAGGTACATTTAACCGTTTGGCGTTAGCAGAACGCAGTAAGTTTAGTGAAGAAACTCTTTCTAACGTCAATAACCAACTCAAAGCAGCTAATCCTAAAGGCGCTTTACCTTCTACTGGTGAACTCGATAACCCAACTCGCCTAATTACTGAAGGACCTGGAGAATACATTATTGTTACTTTACTGGCGGCGACTTTGGGTAAGTTGGAAATACCACAAATTAACAGCGCTGATGATTTGCGTAACAGCTTACGTCTAATTGGTAGCATTCCTGGTGAGCAATTATTGGCTATTGAGGTGCTGTGGGCGCCGCAAGCTGAAGGCGATGTTCTCACTAGTGATGATGTATTGACGCAATACCCTGATCTGAAATTGGTTTAGTTTGGTGTGACGAATCTGGTTTGAATTTTAAACGCAGAGGGACGCAAAGGTAAACGCAAAGGAACGCAGAGTGTTAGACTTTGCGTTCCTCTGCGTTTAAACTGACATCTTGCACCAATCTCAACAAGCCTAAAATTAGCCCGGAAATAAATTTCGGGCTAAAAGCGCGCATTCGGTTAAAAACCGACTCGGTAAGAGTTTTAACCCATTTTAATGGGTTTAAGCTAAAGTGTGGAAATTTATTTCACGGCTGATTGCAACTGGTGCAAGATGTCAGTTTTAAGGCATTGGCAATCCAAAATCTAAAATCTAAAATCCTGTTAGGGTATTATTCGTCTAGCTCAACTGCTTCCACTTCATCTCCCTCGAAATCATAGGAATCATGACTTATGATCTCAGTGAGTTCTTCTTCTTCTTCTTCGTCGAAATTCTGGTAATCTTCAGTAGTACGGGGTATTAATCGACCATTATTTCTCAGCCATTCGAGAAAGGATTCGTTTTGCTGGGGAGGAATAACAGAAGCAGGCAGATTACGAGGTTGTTCGTAGAGACCGGGTTTAAATGGGTTGACCATAATTTACTTAACACCTCCACTAATCTCTATACGCAGTAAAATTCTATCTTTTGGGATTAATGAACTGGGACTGTCAATTGTGGTATTGGTTTCTATTGCTTTAGCAGTAGGTTTGAATTTATGGTGCGGTTTGGATAGCAATTTCATGTAACGCCTGTAACAAACGATCTATTTCTGCGACTGTGTTGTAATGTACAAGTCCTATTCGCAGCAAGCCGCCTGTTGTTTCTACTCCTAGTTTCTCAGTTAGATTAATAGCGTAGAAATTGCCGTGCCAAGTAAAAATACCGCGATCGCCTAATGCTTTGGCAATATTCTCAGGTTTTTGCCCTTCTAGTCGTATAGCTACGGTTGGTGTGCGCGAAGTAAAGCGTGTTGGATCGGTTATGCCATAGAAGGTTAGATTGGGAATTTGCAAGAGTTCGGGAATTAACTGTTTGCTCAGTTCTTGTTCGTATTCCTGGATCGCACTCATTGCGGTTACTATGGCAGCACGACGGTTTTCAACTGCTGGTGAGACGCTTTTACCTATTTCAGCTAGGTAGTCGATAGTTGCTACCAACCCCGCTAAACCTTCGTGATTTTGTGTTCCAGTTTCCCAGCGTGATGGTATTTCCTCTGAAGCTGGTCGGACTTTGTAAGGGGTGAAACGGGTAAGATGTTCACGCTTACTATACAAAATACCAACATGAGGCCCAAAAAATTTATATGCGGAAGCGGTGAGGAAATCACAGTCTAGCGCCCGAACATCAATCGGGGCGTGGGGTGCGTAGTGGACGGCATCGATAAATACCAATGCCCCAACCGTATGGGCAAGGCGTACTACTGTTGCCACATCATTAATTGTACCTACAGCGTTGGAAGCATAACCAATTGCTACCAAGCGCGTTCGCTGGTTAATGTGGCGTTCGAGTTCGCTTAAGTTCAGGGTGCAATCTTCGACATTGATATTAATAAAGTGAATAGTGACACCGCGTTCAGCTAACGCACACCAGGGAGAAATATTGGCGTCATGGTCAAGTTGTGTGACAATAATTTCATCGCCTGGTTGGAGTTCGCGACCAATAGCCCGACTCAAGGCAAAGGTAAGTGTTGTCATGTTCGCGCCAAACACTACCTCCGAGCGATCGCACCCAAAAAAATCAGCGATCGCATCACGGGCAGAGTTAATTACAACATCTGTACGCGCACTGGTGGCAAAACGCCCGTGGGCATTAGCGTTTGACTTTACCAGATAGTCTGCGATCGCGTCTATTACAGAGTCAGTTACTTGGGTTCCTCCTGGGCCATCAAAGAAAACAACGGGTTTACCGTTAATTTCTTGTGTCAGTGCGGGAAACTGGGCACGTATCCATTCAACGTCAAAAGGCACCTTCATTACTGAATCCTGGCTTTTAGGCTAGAAACATCTTAGCTATTATTTTCTCGCCACAGCCAGTAATTATTAAATATCGTATATACGACACTCATCCGCTTCTGGATGCTGATTACAGTAGCTTTCCAGAGAGGTTGTGGTTTTTATTGTGTGCTGGCGGTGAGATTTTTCAGCTTGCAATTCTTCAACGATATCCCAAGCTACAGCACATGCACTAGAGGTACTGCCATTTAATTCACAAGTTGAACGCGCTTCGGTTACAGCTTCAGTGATAGCTTGCTCAATAGTTTTAGCCACTTCTTGTTCGGAAAAAGTTTTCACCATAGATAATCTCAGCTTTCAATGCTCAGACATAACATTACCACTCTAGACAGATTAAATCTAAACGACAGTGGTACTAACCGTAATTTTTTAGGTTAATTTTTCTATACGCACTTAACTTAAGTATTATATTAAATGCGATCGCATCTAAGAGGATGTTTGGAAAGTCTCACATCACACATTAAGTATTCTGATGTCTGAGTATAAAATTTCAATCGAAACTCAGCCAGACTCTCAAGAAGTTGACTTTGTAGACAAGCAACTTCGCGAATTTAATATTGATAAGATGGGAAGTTACCAATATACACCACTGTTTCTATTTCTTCGTGATTCACAGCGAAAGGTGGTGGGTGGCTTGGATGGTTTTATGGGTTTGGGATGGCTCAATATCGGTACGCTTTGGATAGCAGAGGAATTAAGAGGTTATGGGTATGGAAAAGCACTTGTTTTGACGGCAGAGCAAGAGGCTGTTAGGCATGGCTGCTTAAATGCATATGTATTTACTTACAGCTTTCAAGCTCCTGGATTTTATCAACACTTGGGGTACGAAGTGTTTGGAGAGTTAGAGGATTTTCCTCCAGGTTATCATCGATACTTTCTCAAAAAAAGACTGACGAAAAAATAGGTCATACTGAGTGCTGTCTTATCCATTTATCGTTAAGCCTCGATTTAACCACCTGTAATGAAACTAAGTATTTAATTGCATTAAAGAGGGAACAGGGAACAGCATTGCCCACCCTACGAAATTAAATAACGCTACACATATCTTGCAGCTTTAAGTATAAGCCGCTAAACAAGAGATAAAGCATGATAAATATTACAAGCTTCAAACTTGTTTAATCAGTCCTCTTAAAGAGGACTTTTACTATGAGACTGGGACTTATAGTCCCAGGCGGATCTAAACGAAGGCGAAAAAACTGTAAATACGTAGTGATTTTTGTGATGCGATGTTTTTCAGGTGCAAGATGTTAAGCTACTTAGTATTTTGGTGGTTCAATCAAACCTCTACCGGTGTATCAGTTAAACTCCCCCACTCATTCCAAGAACCGTCGTAATTGCGTACATTTTCATAGTTCAGCAAATACTTGAGAACAAGCCAAGTATGTGAAGAACGCCCCCCTACAGCACAATAAATTATTACTTTTTTATCAGCAGTAATACTCTTACTGTTGTATAAATCGTACAGTTCTTGGGCTGATTTAAAGGTATCATCTTCGTTCAAGGCTAATTCATAAGGAATGTGAACAGCACCTGGAATGTGACCACCGCGTTCTGCTCCTTCTGGTGGTTTCATAGTAAACAATTTGCCGTAATACTCTTCAGATGTACGTACATCTACCAAAACATAGTTTGAGTTATTAATTGCCGCTTGTACTTCATCTCGCATAACACGTATGTCTGAATTGAAGTTGTCTATTGTATATGTAGTTGCGGTAATGGTAGGGGTTTCGGTAACGAGAGGGCGTCCTTCGGCGAGCCATTTTTTACAACCACCATTTATGATTCGTACATCCTTATGCCCAAATATTTTCAGGAACCAAAAAACACCAGGGGCAATGGCATTATTATGACTATAAATAATAACAGTCGTGTCATTAGCGATACCTGAGCGTGCAAGCAATTCTTCTACCGCCGCTTTGTCAAAATTGAAACGGAAATCGGGTCGCATAATGCTGCCGAATCCGTTCCAGAAGACAGCGCCGGGAATATGACCGGAGCTGTAAGCTGTAACATTTATGTCCACTTCGACAAGACGCACTTTGGGATCGTTTAAATGTTCGGCAACCCATTGAGTTTCGGCAAGAACTTCAGGATGAGCGTAATTTAGCAGTGACATAGGGTGTTACTCCTTGCTCTGTAGCTGTGATGAAGCTAGAGTAAAATTGATTCCTGAGTACGCCTAGTCCTCGAACGAGTATACTTTGGAGTAGCAATAATGACACATTCCTTGCAGTCTTTATTTCAGGCGATCGCTCATGCTCGTGATGAGCAAGAATTAAGACTGCATGTCATGGCTAAGTTTGGCGAGTATTTTGCTGCCCATCGTTGGGGACTGTTTTTCTTAAGTCAACTTCCCCCGACTAAAAATCTTCAGGGTCTTTTCAGATTAGCGGTATCAATAGAGTATAATCCTGTCTTGCGCTACTTAGTTGAGCATCATGCTCCAGTTCATGAAGAATTGTTGTTACCTCCTGGTGCATGGGCGAAGATTTGCCCGCGCCTTGATCACGGACATGTGATGGCTGGGCCAATTGTCGGTAATGGTAGTCTTGTTGGTGGAGTTGGTTTTACCCGTGTTCGGGGTACTCCTGCTTTTAATGCTCAAGAACTTACTGATTTGAGCGCCCTTTGCCTGCATTTGTCAACCTGGTTAACAAGAGTGCGATCGCAACAGACAGAATTTAATTCTGTGCATATTAATCGTTTAACGCCCCGTGAAATGCAAATTGCCGAACTAGTAGCACAGGGACGAACAAATGCGGAAATTGGTGCAGCGCTTTGGATCACAGAAAATTCTGTTAAGCAAGCTTTAAAACGGATATTTCGCAAGATTGAAGTTTCATCTCGTGTGGAGTTAGTTGCACGGCTTTTTTCATCTACAAGTGTTTCCCCATCTGGCGGTGAGAATGTAATGAGATAGTCAACGTTGCTGTGCAACGTTGACTAGGGCGGGCAAGATGCCCACCCCACAACAACCATAAATTTCTTGTGGGGTGGGCGTCTCGCCCGCTCAATTTTTACTTTATTTATACCTATCTAGCTTGAAAATAGGGAGTCGTAGGGGCGAAGCATTTGGGCGGCAGTTTATTGGTTTGATGATAAGATTTTGGTCCAAATGCTTCGCCCCTACAGGAGTGGGGAAAAGCCTATTTTCATCGGTTTTGGTGTAGCACTTTGTAATAGCTACTTATCAGTTGCCATCACGCTAAAAGCTGTCGTTATGTCAGCTTATGCTGTCGTTACGACACAACTTGTTGTTGTGATGACAGCTTATACTGTCGTTACGACAACATAAGTTTTCTTTATAAAAAACAAGTTGTTGTTATGACAGCATAAGCTGTCATAACCACACAACAAGCTGTCGTAACGACACAAATAATAATTACAATTTGTTTTATAGTTTTGGTATAGCTACATTCTTAAGCACATCCATTGGACCATGATGCTTGAGAATCTGCATTTGTTCTTGGTTGCGGACAAACAGGCTACCAGCAAATCCGAGTGAGTTAACAGGGATAGACTCAAAACTTTCTTGCGATCGCGGTACAAGCAGCATCCATTCTCGCGTAACCAAAAGATTATATGGGTCAGATTGTTTATTATTACTATTTTCCTTACCATCTTCTAAACCTACTACTCGCAACAAAGCGCGATAGCATTCCAAAGTTGACTTAGCTACTGAGAATGGAGACTGCAAGTGAGACTCAAACTTTGCGAAAGCGTGTACAAAAGGAAGTCCTGGTATAGTTGCAATTGAATTCTCAAATTTGGCAGATAATAGCAAAGGTTCTATGGGTGTTTGCGTCCCGGTGGGTGCAAGTGGTAACGGGAGAATTTGCAAGTGCTTATGGCGCTGACTAGCACCAGCAATTTTTCCAGCGTTATAGAATACTAAACCGTCATATTCTGCCAAACATGCCCACATGGCTGTAAAATCTTCCAGGGTGAGCAAGCTTTCCTGTTCCTCAAAAGCACGGGTAATTAACAACAGGTGAAAATCAGCAACGTTGTATTTATTCAAAATACAGACGTGAGTATCGGAAATATCTGCAACAAATAAATCCTCCTCGTAAGGAAGAAAAGGATTAAATTCTGGCTTGGAGGAAGGGTTTTGTTTTTCTTGTATCTTTTTGGCTTCATCCTTGCGGGCTAGGTTGGACAAAACTCTTACTAAGAAGCGTACACCGTCCTGTTCTACAAATTCAAACTCCGTTGGTATTGACACCATAGCACCGCATTTAATAGCATGTTTAGTCCGTTCTCTGACTCTTGTCCATAAAGTGCCAGATTCGAGTAAGATTTTTTGCCGTGCAGTTTGTTTTTCTTGAGACATGCTGATAAATTAAGCTTTTTGCAAAGCAAGGAAGTAAGCATTACAGTATCAAAATCTCACGCAAAGGCAAGCCAGCGCCCTTCGGGTTCACCAGTTCCCTACGGCGGGAAACCCGCCTTCAGGACTGGTTCACCGTGGGCGGGTTTCCCGACAGCCACGCGACTGGCGCGCAAAGACGCAAAGATGGAACCACAGATAAACACAGATGAACACAGATAAATCATCTGTGTCCACCCCCCTCATTCCCCCCTTACAAGGGGGGAAGACAGAGGAAAAACTTTTATTTATTGTCCATCTGTGGTTAATTATCGTCAATCATGAATGCACGCAAGAAGCCTAATCGCCAATGCAAGTATTAAATGCGACTTTTCAAACAACTTCTCACACATGACCAAAAAGCGCAGATAATTCTTCCTCTGTGGGTTCTGTTCTAGGAACTTCATTCAATTCATGTCTCAACTTAGAAATTGATTCGTAGATTTGTTTACGAGCGCGGTTAGTTTGTCCTAATGGCTGATGTTCTGGTAGGCAATGCCAAGGAGTATAGGACAAATTCTCGCAAAAGTCCATCTGTTCAACAGAATCAAATTTTTGAGGAGGAATTTTAATAGTCGCAAGTTTATAAAAAGGAGATTTCCATTCGATTGTAGAATCTTCAATCGGCATTTTATCAGCATTTGTTTGAAACTGAATCAAAAACTCAAAACTAGCTCCCTTACTTTTTAAATGTTCAGCCATAACTTCTCGCAGATAGTTTGGAGAATTAGATGCTGGTGTGCCAGAAATATTTTCATTAGAAGGTTTGGCAGAAAATTTGATTACTTGAGAACCAAATTGATAAGGCGTCATGCTCCAATATTGAATTCCTAGGGGGCTAGGAATTTTTTTACGATTGATTGAACTAGCAATCATTAACTCGTGCAAGCGCCATTGTAAAGGATTTAAACCGGGAAAGAAAAATTTGAATGGAAAGCTACCCTTTGCCTCACGAATAACTTTAAAAAACTCAACATAATCTTGCAGATTGCGAATAGCAAAGACAGGATGATTTACCATGACAAAATCGTGAGTATTCTTCTCATCTGCCATTAGCTTTTCGCCTTCCACACCCAAGAGTTTAATTGCCATGCCGCGAGGATCGCCTTTAGAATCAGGATTATTGATATTCCCAGAGCCATTGGAAAAGCGAATACAAGCAGTGAATTTTTTTCCTGGTTCTTGAAAAACACCAATTCTCATCTCTTTTGGTAGGTTGGGTTCAACGATAAATTCGCCTTTTACACAACCATGATGTTTCGCGTGAGCATCACGACGGGCTGGTTTTTCTCCTGCTTGAAAATTTTGCTCAATCTGCCGCCTGTTCATCTCTTCAATTGCTTGAATGGCGGATGCTTCATCTGGAGATGGATATTCTTTGCCAAGTTCTAATTTACCTTTTGGTGTTTGCATAAATTTGCTTTAATTTTTTCTCACGCAGAGGAGGACACTTGCGTGGGCGGGTTCCCCAACTTGAGCAAAGTGTCCGTCGCGCAGAGGCGCAGAGTTTAGGATTGAGAAAATTATGGTTGCAAGAGTTTTATTATTTAAAGTTTTCTTGAGTCATACTCACTTTATAATGCTTGCCAGTTTGAGGAATATTACGATGAAGAATTTCAGATAAATTACGAGTATTATTAATAATTTCCATGCCTTCTGCTGTAAATGTTTTTTCGTTGAAGATATTTTCAGCTAACAGAGGATTTGTGAGTGCTTGTGAAAAAGCATCAATACCTACCAATCTGCCAATTAAGGGAGCAACAGCAGAATTTTCTCGCACATCTTCGGCAAATAATCCTACGTAAAATTCAATATTGTCTACGTGTTTGTACAATCGTTTCAGTTCTTTTTGAATTTCTTTGTTACCAGTAATCTGATCGAAATCAGTCACTCGTGGAAACTGGCACATTTCGCGATAGTCGTTATAGCTACGCAATTTCGCATCTCTACCCAGTTTGATGCTCGGTTTTTCTGCACTTTCAATTAGGAAATCAGGAGTATTAAAAAGACCAATTTCGCCAGCGGGTTGCAAAGATGCTGCCTCAAATAAGCTTCCTAATCCTCTACTAGTGACCATTTCACTATTCCATTGTGTTTCTGTTATCGGTATTTCTTGACCGTCTAAACAAATTTTATCGGGTACGAGACTATGCCAGCGATACAATAAATTGAATTCCACGGTCATCCAATTTTGGCGATACCACTTTTCATTAGTAAAAGATAATGGGTTGGCAATGAATTTAAAGTGGTAAGGAGCAATATGATTAATATATTCCTCAATTACAATTTTAATTAGCAAAACGATGACAATATTTCTCGCTGTTTGAAATAGTCGCTCGTCATCCCAATCACGGTGGTGTTTGGCTAAGATATCGCAAATTCGATTGTGTTCCCTCAGAAAAAGAGTGTTCATCATCATATAGCCAATTTGCACATTGCCGTTTTCTTTGCCTACTGCAAACAGCTTGTCTTTCTTGGCTGGATCTAAATCTTGGCTGTACATTACCTCCAATGATTTAAATTCTTCTTTAGGAACTCCATTCTGAAAATAGTAGGGAGGATATTCTTCACCATTGATAATTTGGCTTTTCAGTTTTCCACCCTGATGAGACCTCAAAACATTAGTAATATTTTTGTTTAATCCATATAAAGGACTAATGTCTATATCGTGGTTGGAAGTATTTTTAAAATTGTTATTGCGGTCAGTTCTGAGAAAACCATCTGTAAACCATTGAGCAAAATAGGAAAATAAAACTGTAGATTTAGAAGACGGAATCTCTCCTTTTACTCTGCGAAATAGCTCTGCTACTTCGTCAATTGCTGGCAGCGAGTTTATCTTGTTTTCATCTTCTGGTGGTAAATGACGCCCACTATAAGTTCTATCTATCAATGAATCCCATGAAGTATAGGAAGCCATTGTACTTAAAGGATAGGGGCGTGTCTTACTTTTGTAGATTGCATTATTAATAAAAATTTTGTTGATGCGTTGCTTAAGAAAAGAGTTGCTTTGAATAAAATCCCAGAACCTTTTGAAATTAGTTAATAAATATGTCTCTAATCTATTCCTCAGCCCGTCATTAATTGTACTTCTGCCTGTATTCATAGCGATATTCCCTAGAATGCGCTTCTATTGTTTAAGGTAGAATCTGGAACTACTAGGACTCGAAGATAATATTTGCAATATTTACTGTTTAAAACTTGTGTTGTATTGTAAAAAGTATTTTCTCGCTTTGACAGTACCCCTGAGGGTGCTTTTCCAAGAAGTGATAATATGCTAGCTCATCAAAGAATGTGAATTAGCCTCACGCAAAGCCAAGCCAGCGCTGAAGGAGGGTTTCCCTCCGCAGGCGACTGGCGCGCAAAGCCGCAAAGAGTAAGAGTTCTCAATTCAGTAATGGTTTAAATGTTCAAAAAACGTTACATAATTATAGAAGGATGAAGTAGCGCGATAAGCCGGAGGCTTTACGCTCTGCGTATCGCACACAGAATAATTAGATCATGAGCAAAACTGCCCTCAATTTAATCGCTATCTCTGTCTTTCTCATGACCCTTTCTATTTTGTTGGGGCCGTTGTTAGGCTTTTCGTCTACAGTTCCAGCACTCGCTACCTTCACTGTTTTGGGAGTAGCGACGTTTGATGCTTTCGGTTTGCAAGGTAAGGGTGGAAACTTAGTTCTAGATTGGATCGCGGGGTTTTCTCCTGAACACAGAGAACGCATTATCCACCATGAAGCTGGACACTTTCTGGTTGCGTATTTATTAGGTATTCCCATCACTGGTTACACTCTCAGCGCTTGGGAAGCTTGGAAGCAAAAGCAACCAGGACAAGGCGGAGTCAGTTTTGATGATGCTGAGTTAGCATCTCAATTGGAACGGGGTAATTTAAGCGCCCAAATGCTCGATCGCTACTGTACTGTTTGGATGGCGGGTATTGCTGCTGAAACTTTGGTTTATAGTAACGCCGAAGGTGGGGCTGATGATAAAAGCAAGTTAGCAGGGGTATTGACGAGTTTAGGTTTTGCTGCATCTGCTTGTGAACAGAAACAGCGGTTTTGCGCCCTGCAAGCTAAAACCTACCTGCAAGATAATTGGCCGGCGTATCAAGCTTTAGTAAATGCTATGCGACAACGTGCTTCGGTGGCTGATTGTATTCGGGGATTGAAGGAGTTAGGAGTTAAGAGTTAGGAGTTAAGAGTTACGTCTGATGTGAATTATGAAAATCAACGATATATCAAGCATTCTGTGCGCTGTAGAGACGCGAAATTTCGCGTCTCTACAAAAAAAATGCAAGGTTTCAGCTTCTAATCCACATTAGGCGTGAGTTAGGAGTTAAGAGTTAGGAGTTAAGAGTTAGGAGTTTAATATTAAAATGTTTGATTTTTTGTGGGCTTTCATAAAGTTATCCAAAATTGCCCAGCCTTCATCAAATAATTAAGTAGAATAGCATGAGTGCGAGGGGGGTCACGAGGCGGTTTTACCGCTGAAAAACAATTTTTTCAGCGGTAAAACACCGCCTCGTGACCAAGGCTGGGCAATTTTGGACAGGTTTTTTCCAAGGGGTGGGCATCTTGCCCGCCCTAGATCAGGGGCGGGCAAGATGCCCACCCCACAAGAGTTTGGCATAGACTTCTTGCAAAATACTATTTTCAAACTATACGGGCAAACTCCCCTCTACTTCGGTGGTATTCATTTGGTCGAGAATGCCCCAAATTGCCTGTAACATCGGCTCCAAACCAGCACCTGTAACGCCTGAAATTAAGAAAACTGGCGCGTGGGAAAGGTGATTAAGTTGTGTCGCCAGCGCTTCTAAATCCACTGTCTCTCGATCCACTGCATCAATTTTGTTCAACGCCAAAATTTGTGGACGTTCTGCCAAACCCCGTCCGTAGGCTTGCAATTCCTGCTGAATTGTATTATAATCTTCAATCACATCTTCACTGGTGGCATCAATCAGGTGTAATAACACCCGCGTGCGTTCGATATGGCGTAAGAAATCGTGTCCCAATCCTGCTCCTTGGGAAGCACCTTCAATTAATCCGGGAATGTCAGCGAAAACCGTACCGTCGCCAGTGGGTTTGCGTACTACACCTAAGTTTGGTACGAGGGTAGTGAAGGGATAGTCGGCAATTTTCGGGCGTGCGGCTGACAAAGCAGAAATCAAAGTGGATTTTCCCGCATTCGGTAGCCCAATAATTCCTACTTGCGCCAAAAGTTTTAACTCTAAACGTAACTGCTTGATTTCTCCTTCTAGTCCCGGTAAAGCGTATTCCGGGGCGCGGTTGCGGTTGCTCAAAAAATGTTTGTTACCCAGTCCGCCTTTACCACCTTCTGCAATTAGTAAAGTTTGTTCAGGTTTTACTAAATCTCCTATTAATTGGTCTGTTTGGGCGTCATAAACGACAGTACCGCAGGGAACTTCAATTATTAAGTCCTTGCCATTTTTCCCAGTGCAGTTATTTGGGCCGCCGCGAGAACCATTTTCTGCCTTGAACCGATGTTCATATTTGAAGTCGAGCAAGGTTTGGAGGTTTTCTTGAGCTTGTAAATAAATCGAACCCCCTTTCCCTCCATTACCACCAGCCGGGCCGCCTGCTGGTACATACTTTTCCCGCCGGAAAGCGACAATCCCATCGCCTCCCTTACCTGCTTCAACTTCAATTTCTACTTGGTCGATGAATTGCATAAAAAATTAGTTAGGAGTTAGGAGTTAGGAGTTAGGAGTTAGTTGTGGGTTAATGGTTCATGGTTCATAGTTCATAGCTATTAACCATTAACCATTAACCATTAACCATTAACCATTAACTACTAACTAAATATATTCTGAAACATCCTCTTTGCATTCATCTGCCAGATAGGAGAGGGCGCGAAAACGCAAACCTACGAGTTGTTCGTAAAGTGGGTTGAGTTTGCACAATGGCGGGATGTGAACTACTTTGCGTCCAAATAGTTTGACGTCTCGCTCAAAAGGACACTGGGAGGGAATCATTTTGCACAAAAAGCGGGCTACTCTGGGATCTTGAATATCTAGCCCATCCAACCAGTCCCGGACTGGGTGTAATGCATCGAGTTGATGCGGTGTGGGTGCAACAATTAATGGTGTTTGTGCCTGTTGTGCCACCTCTTGTAAGTGGTGGTCTTCTGGATGGTGTTCTAAGGTATGGCGTAGGGCTTCCAGTAAATTGTCTGGTTCTCCCAACGCTTTACACAACTCGTGCAGAAGGTAGTCTTCACTTTTGGAATATGTACCGTCTGCGATCGCTACCATTACTGCTGTGCGCAAAAAATTTTCTGCTATTGGTGTGCCTACACCAAAGACTGCGGCTAGTTCTTCTGGTTCTATTACATCCAATGACTCCAAGCTCGTTCCAGGAGCCAATTCATCTTGAGTGATGCTGGCAATCGATTGCCTTTCATGGTCATCAAAATCACCATCTGCCCAAGCAATTGTCAGTAATCCACGCAGCCAAGCGGCTACTTGTTCGCTGCTGTAGGGAGATTGAACAGCACTTGTCATATGCTTACGCCTCTAGCTTTTCCCAAGTCTATACTAGCTTGCGTTGCATACACAGACTGTTGTGTTGATTGCTAAACTTTGTAATGTTTATTGCCAAAGTTTGTAAGTAGTATTAAAGGCTTTTATCACTCATTTATCGCCACCAACACTAGCACCCAAAAAATTTTTGATACCCAAAAGCAATTCTGTAATCAAATGAGTATGCTAAGATTATTGAGAATTTTTTTAATTAGGTTGAAAAGAAGAAATACTTCATGACAAAAACCAAAGTTAATCTTGGTGCTATTCAAGAAACACTATTAATTCCTCTTTGGGCAAGAGCAATGGAAGCACAACAAGCTGATCCCATTATACTTGACCGCAAATCTGTTGAGATGGTTGAGGCGATCGATTACAATTTTGATAAATTTGCTACTGCTAAAAACTCTCAAATAGGCGCTTGCTTGCGAGGAATGATATTCGATAACTGGACACGTACCTACCTTCAACAATATCCTCAAGGTTCGGTTGTCGAAATTGGTGCAGGACTGAATACCCGTTTTGAGCGAGTTGATAACGGCCAGGTGCGTTGGTTTGATTTAGATTTACCAGATGTAATGGCATTGCGGCAACGTTTTTTTACGGAGACTGAACGTCGTCATTTCATCACTGCTTCTTGTTTAGATACGGATTGGTTTGAGCGTGTCAAAGCTGCTGGTACAAAAACCTGTATGTTTCTAGCGGAAGGTGTACTAATGTTTCTAAGCGAACAGCAGGTTCAGCAGTTGTTTGCTAATCTATTACAAGCGTTTCCAGGGTCGTGGTTTGCTTTTGATTCTCTATCACCATTAGTGGTTAAAAATCAAAAGCGACATGACGCAATCAAACACACCTCAGCAAAATTTGATTGGGGAATTTCAGATATTCGCAAGATAAAAGCATGGGATTCTCGTTATCAAGTTATGCAGGTTTGCACGTTTGCAGACTTACCCGCTAAGTACTTAAAGCGGTTTTCCCTGCTAAATCGCTTGCTATTTTCTTATATTCCTATTTTACGAAATACTTATCGCTTGGCATTAGTCAAATTAGGTTAATTTCGATTACTCAAATAATTACAAAAAGGTCTACATAATGTTTTATTTTGGGATTGAACACGAAGTAGCTTTCCTCAATCCAGCGGGGAAGTTTGCGGATTTTTCTCGGACACAATTTGCTGAATTTAATCAAATTATTGAACAACTACCTACATATCCAAGTGATTACCAGTATTTACGTATCGGGGATGCTGGTATTAAAAAGAAGAGGTGGTATATTGAGGGATTTGAAAGATTTTATGATTCTGAAAAAGTTGTAGAATGCGTTCCGAAAGGTATCGAAATCAGAACAACTATAAATTCTGATATTCAAAGTACTATTACTGAACTTACAGAAAGTTTTCACTTGCTGCGGGAAGTAGCTGCACAATTTGGTTATTCTCCAGCTTTGATTAGTTTTAATCCATACCATGCTGCTTTTGTGCCTGAACCACCATTAAATGATTATGAAATTCAAAGAAGGCAGGCATCTCCTGAAAAACAAACTGCTAATATTCCCATGCTTACCTATGGGCCGGATTTAAATATTTCCGCAGCAGGATTGACTTATGAAAGCATCATTGATATTGGTAGAAAGCTGACATATTACAGTCCATACATTGTTCCTTTTAGTTATAGTTCTCCCTTTTATCAAGGCGGTTTATGGGAAGGATTATCGGTGAGGACGTTTATTAGAACTGGAAAAAGACCAGCAGCAATGGTATTTGTGGAAAAACGGGAAGAACTTATTCAGGCTTCGCCTTCTTTGACAAAAATCGCACGCATTCCAGCAGAAGTGGGTCGGATAGAATTTAAGGCTTTTGATAGTTGTGATGATTTCTCTATTTATGCGGGTTTGCTAGCTTTATTAAAAGGTATGATTTTAGATGAATCGTTGCTTGGTAGAGCGACAGTACCAGATACCGAGAAACACCAACTTTCAGCACAAGAAGGGTTTGATAACCAAGAAATTTTTGATATTGCTACACAAGTTTTGCAAGCTGCTGAAGTTGCTCTTAAGGATGATCCAGATGTTCATTTATTAACTCCGCTGCAAGTGATTCTTCAGAAGCGAGAAACAAAAGCTTCTGAACTGATTCGTGATTTCAAGAAGTTGGGTTCAATAGAAGAAGTGTTGAAAAATACTTACTCTGCAAATAGATAATTTTGGATGAAAATTTCAATTTGTAGCATGAATAGCCAGGCACTTAAGTGCCTGTCTGAAAGTTAAAGTCCTCTAGAAGAGGACTGGGAAAACTCTTTAACAAGTATTTTGTCAAAATTGGGATGCTGCCACTACTTTGGATTCACCAACTTTTTCACGCATTCATGATTGAGGATAATTAACCACAGATGGACAATAAATAAAAGTTTTTCCTCTGTCTTCCCCCCTTGTAAGGGGAGCCACTGCGCCCGCAGCGGGTTTCCCGCGTTGTAGCAAGTGGCGTGGGAATGAGGGGGGTGGACACAGATAATTATCTGTGTTTATCTGTGTCCATCTGTGGTTCCATCTAAAAAACATCGACTTATGCAAGAGGTTTCGTCTCTACAAAGCTGTTGAAACTGATGCCAAACTAGTTAAATCGTAAAAAAAAACATAATACTTTTTCCGGATTTTATGAAGCAGCAAGAGCGCTGGTTTGTTCTTCATAAATATCGTACTCTCTTGCAATAAATATGTTAGACAATGCTTGATAAGCTTCTGTCCAAGCTAGCATCACTTCGTCCGTGGCTACTTCACCCAATACATCCTTCATTGCTTGCAGTAGGCTTGAGCCGACAATCGGATATTCTTCTGGTAAGACATAGGTTTGCACATGGCGATAAGCAATTCTTTCAACCATCGGCTTTAAAGCAGCTAAATCGTCAATTTTGCTGGCATAACTATAAATTGCTGATGCTAACCTTGCAGGCTGAGAACCATCTGCTTGAGCCGACATATCAAATTTTTCTTTTACTTCTGGATGATTATGAAACATAATTTCATACATCCTTTTCGTAATTTGTGAACCATACTTTTTCAAGATGGGTGCTGTAGATTTCACTATTTCTATTGTTTTTTGACTAAGCATATTTAACTCCTTAGATAACTCCTAATTTCGGTATCAATTTAGGTTGTAGTAGTCTTTTGAAGCTTTGAAATTAATTTAATTGCTTCGATTTATCCCTATCTTAGAGAGCATTTCCAATTGCTTCTATGAGGTAGCTCATAATAACCCAAGTTTCTAGTTCTAGATTCAAGCGATATGCCTTTAGGCGTTAAGCTTCGCTTATTGCGTGGGATAAATTAAGCAATAAAATCTCCAACCGAGCTAAAATACTGATATCAAAATGAACGAAAAAAAATTATCAGCATGGTTTGCTGCTAATCAAAAATTGCTGGAAGATGCCTACACAGCAGAAACTGAACCCTGGAAACAATCTGGATTTTCCGGATCCTATGAACGTTGGATCGCTGCCAGAAAACCAATTGCTGATTGTATTGATAAATCTGGAAAATTTTTAGATATCGGCTGTGCAAATGGTTACTTGTTAGAGTGCATAATGCAGTGGAGTGCTGCTAGAGGTATTGAAATTCAACCTTACGGTTTGGATATTTCAGCAAAATTAGCAGAATTAGCAAAGCTAAGATTACGAGAATTTTCTAGTCATATTTTTGTTGGCAATGCTTGGACATTTGTACCACCAATCAAATTTGATTTTGTGCGAACTGAGTTGGTGTACGTACCTGAACATTTACAAGAAAAGTTTGTCAGACGCTTGCTGGAATTATTTGTAAAGTCAGATGGCAAGCTGCTGGTGGCTGAATATCTTTCTCGTAAAGACAGGCGATCGCTATCTTGGATAGATGATATTTTACAAAACTGCAATTTTAAAGTAGGCGATCGCTTCTCTGGCTACTACGAAGGCAAAGAATTGACAAGAATCGCAGTCGTTAAACCCACTCTGTGACAGAGATCCAGCACCGCACCCCAGTATTTCCTTAACTGCCGTAATTATTACGTTTTGTAAATACGCTTGCTTATTAGTATTTAGTCTCAATAAACTAGCTTTTGAATCACAGATTATTGCTTATCAACTTCAAGAATCTCAGGATGTAACACCATTCCTGAAAAGTTTTTGATGGGTGGCAATACTGCTCGGTTAAAGGAGAAAGGTTAAAGGGAAAAGGGTTGTATCCCTTGTTTTACCCCCTTTCCCCTTCCCCTTTTTCCTTTAACCGACTTGTATTGGGATGGGTGGTGTCTAGCTGTCGAAAGCTGAAAGCTTAGCACGGGCTAAATTTCGCATCTGATACGGTTTTCCTTGCAACCTCCTCCAAAAAAACTTGCTTGTAAATCGCTCTTACAAGCAAGTATTTTCTTGCAAAAGTTGAGCAGCAATTATTGAAAAGAAGTGGCAACAAGGAGTAAATAGCTAAGCAATGCAAACCTACGACAATTCCAACATCAAATATGATTGGTGGGCTGGTAACGCTCGCTTCGCCAACCTTTCCGGCTTATTTCTTGGCGCTCATATCGCCCAAGCAGCGCTGACGACTTTGTGGGCGGGGGCATTCACTTGGTTTGAACTATCGCGCTACAATCCCGACGTACCTATGGGTGAGCAAGGGCTAATTTTGTTGCCTCACCTAGCCACTTTAGGTATTGGTGTGGGAGCAGGCGGTCAAATCATTAATACCTATCCCTATTTCGTAATTGGAGCTTTACATTTAATTTCGTCTGCTGTTCTTGGTGCAGGTGCGTTGTTCCATACTTTCAAAGGGCCTCAGAACTTAAAAGACGCCACTGGACGCGCACGTAAATTTCACTTTGAATGGGATGACCCCAAAAAACTCAGCTTTATCTTAGGACACCACCTGATTTTCTTAGGAACTGCTGCTTTGCTTTTAGTAGCAAAAGCTATGTTCTGGGGTGGACTATACGACGCCACAATTCATGATGTCCGGGTAGTCACTGATCCTACCCTCAACCCTTTCGTAATCTTTGGCTATCAAACTCACTTTGCAACTGTTGACAACTTAGAAGATTTAGTCGGTGGTCACATTTATGTAGGCTTACTCCTGATTATCGGTGGTGTGTGGCACATTCTTACAGAACCATTCCCTTGGGCTAAGAAACTGCTCATCTTTTCCGGTGAAGCTATTCTTTCCTACTCTTTAGGTGGTATTGCCTTAGCGGGATTTGTTGCAGCTTACTATTGCGCTGTGAACACATTGGCTTATCCTGTGGAATTTTACGGGCCTCCCTTAGAACTCAAGTTTGGTGTTTGCCCCTATTTTGCTGACACCATACAGTTACCCTATGGAAATCACACTGCAAGAGCATGGTTAGCAAACGCTCATTTCTTCCTTGCTTTCTTCTTCCTGCAAGGTCATCTTTGGCACGCGCTACGGGCAATAGGCTTTGATTTCAAACGAGTTGAACGGGCATTAAATGCCGTTGAAACGAGTTTATAAACTTATTTGAGATTTTAGATTTTGGAAAATCCAAAATCTAAAATCCATAATTCAAACTTCCATGTTTTAAAGGGTGTTCAATTGTGACAATTTCGACTGATAAAACCTTCGCAGCAGGCACAAATTCACCTTGGTTAGTTGGTAATGCCCGTTTAATCGATTTGTCCGGTCAATTATTAGGCGCTCATATTGCTCATGCAGGTTTAATAATGTTTTGGGCAGGAGCAACTACGATATCAGAAGTGTCACGCTTTATCCCTGGCGTGCCTATGTATGAACAGAAGTTAACTGTATTACCCCATTTAGCAACTTTGGGCTGGGGTGTAGGTATTGGGGGTGAAGTAGTCGATACTTATCCTTATTTTGTGATTGGAATTTTGCATTTAATAGCATCTGCTGTTTTGGGTGCAGGCGGGCTTTTCCACGTTTTTCGCGCCCCAGAAATTTTATACAACGGCGGAGGATTAGTTGCTAAATTTCACTATGAATGGAATGACCCAAAACAATTGGGTATTATCTTGGGACATCACCTGATTATTTTGAGTTTTGGTGCATTTCTTCTGGTGCTAAAAGCAATGTATTTTGGTGGAATTTATGACACCCATATAGGAGATGTGCGCTTAGTTGCTAACCCAACTCTTAACCCTGTTACCATCTTCGGTTATTTGGTTGGAATTAAAGACAACCATTGGACTTTATTGGGAATGGCAAGTGTTGATAACCTCGAAGATGTTATCGGTGGTCACATTTGGATTGGGATAATGCTCATTGTCGGTGGTGTTTGGCACATACTTGTCAAACCTTTTGCTTGGGCTAGGCGAATTTTGCCAATAGAAAATGGTGATGGAATTCTTGCATATAGTTTGCTTGGTTTAGCTTTGATGGCTTTTATTTCTGCCGTCTTTGTAGAGCATAACACGACGGTTTTCCCAACAGAATTTTACGGTGATAAGCGTCTTGGGTTGGTATTTATCCAGTTCATTTTGGGTGTATTAGCGCTTGCGGGTTACTCGTGGCACTCTTGGCGATCGCGTCAAGCTTAATTGAAGTTTTCTTTCCCCTGATTTGACAACTACTGAAGCTCAATAATTTTTCATGCCTGCGGTTTACAGCAGTTAGCTGCGGGCATTTTTTTGGAAACTATTTGAGGATAATTTATGTTGAGCAAAGTTTTTTGTAGTTTTTGTGCTTGGGCAATTTCTATTCTTGGTTTTTGCAGTGTCGTTATATCTTTAAAAAAAGGAATATATCATGTTAAGAAACTCCATCAAGTACCTTGCTCTAATTGTAAATATTTCACTAATGATTACCGCCTGAAATGTACGGTACACCCAATCAGAGCGTGTACAGAAGAAGCAGTAGGCTGTCGTGACTTTGAATCAAAAAATTATAGTTGTAATGCTTGTCAAAATTATCTGCAAAAACTTAAGGGATGATTTGATAGATTATATCCGAATGACACGCTCGATCAGAAATCTGGCGTTGCTGATTGAAAGTATGAAACTTTTAACATTAGATTTACAATCTACCGCACCAGAAGCAATTCATGAATTGCTTCTACAAAATTCATCTCCTTATTCAGCAACACCAGAAATCTTTTAGAGGATCTTTTAAAAGTTTATTTTTATGTATCTGGCGATTAGAAATCGCGGCTACACAAACTAAACCACAAGCCGACCCAGGTTTATTTTACGTTAGTCCACGGAGGTGGACTTTGCCTGTGTAGTAGCGAATTATATTCGCCTCATACTTTTAAAACATCCTCTTAGCCAAGAAATAAATTTCCGAAAAGCTAAAACTCATTAAAACTGACATCTTGCACGCCTGCGCAATAATCGAGAGGTTCCGCCTCCAAAACCTCACCTGCCAGGTTCAACCTGGTAACGAGAATAAGAGCCTCTGGCTCGTGTTGAAAATGATGCAAGATATGAGCTTATAGATGCTGTATGGTTTGCAATTAATCAATAATTGCTGGAAGATACCTACACAGCAAAAGTAGACAGTTGTAAATCTGGCTACTACGAAACCAAGGAATTGAGAGCGATCGCAGTTATAAAAATTAACTAAAGTAATACTTGACATCTGTTACACAGCTAGTATCAATTTGATAGTTGCAGTTGTTTTTATTGTTATATTTGTTATATTTTGACTTGATCTGACATTACACAGCTTGAGGTATGATCTGCCATATCTACCACGCTGCTTAGAATACTGGCAGTTGCTTGGGTGCTATTTGCAACATCAATGCAAAATATCTATGGTATCCAAGCACCATAGTGCAGTTATTTAATATTCCAGGGTATTTGTAAAAATTAGCAACTAACTTCTTAGACTTCACAAGGAAAGTCTATTCTTGGTTTGTCTTAAAAAATGCTGTTTTAGAGTTAGTAAATTCACTGAAATTGAGAAAGTAACAGAGTGATTTTTGCCTTATGTATAAACTCCATTAAACATTATTTTGAGATAGTCTGCTTACACTGATTAGATTTTTCTATAAGGGAGCGTGGTGTAGAAGATGTTTGAAAAGTTTCAAAGTCGTAGGTGGGGCTATGCCCTACAACCAAACTTGGTGGGCAATGCCTACCCTACTACGCGAACGTGTACGAGTGCGGTTTTTCATATTTTTGCGTAAATTCTGTCTAAATTTACTCATTGACCTTTCTATCTTGTGAAAGAGGAATGGGTTTTCTCTAGAAATTATCTAGTTATAGCTAATTAGCCATGCTTAGACAATTTTCCCGAAAATTTCAGACTCAATTAAAACTTCAAAACCAAATTATTTTATTGCTATTTTTAAGTACTCTGATTCCCGTTTCTATTGTGGGATTATATGGTATTTCTTCTTCCAGCAACGCCTTATCAGAATTTGCATACGAACAGATAGAGGCTGAGTTAGAAATAGAAGCACAACGTATTAATGCATTTTTAGATATTGTTAAAAATGATGTTTTGTTCTTCAGTAAAATTCCTCCTGTTCCAGGTATTATCCAAGCCAAAAATAATAAGAAAATAGACCAGCAAAGTAACTCTGACTACAAAACTTGGCTTGAGCAATTACAGAATAATTTTGCTGCCATGATGCAGACAAAGCCCCAGTATATGCAGTTGTGCTACTTAGACGAAAAGGGTAATGAAGTGGTGCGAGTAGATTCGGATGGCACTAACATCAAAATTATCCCTGAAGCTGAACTGCAAAATAAGGCGGATAAGCCATATTTTAGCGAGACAATGAAGTTGTCTGATGGTGGTTTGTATGTTTCATCCTTGGAACTGAACCAGGAAGACGGTCAAATTGAACGACCTTTTAAAGCAGTAATTCGATACGCTACACCTGTTTTTGACTCAGCCGGTCAAAAAAGAGGAATTGTAATTGCTAATGTACTTGCCAACGAATTTTTAACACATTTTAAAGAATACGAACCACATCCAGAAGAACCAGATAGGCACAAAGGCGAACTAAAGTTTATCGTTAATCAAGATGGCTATTACGTTGCCCATCCTAACTCTAAAAAAGAATGGGGTTTTGAATTTAAAAATAATGAAAAATTAGAAAAAGATTATTCGCAAGAAATTGCCCAGCAAATCTTGGGTAGTGAGGAAGGAACTTTTGAAAAGGCACACTATCTGTTCACCTACCATCGCGTTGTTCTCAATCCAAACGGATCGACATTTTTAGCAATTGTCGATAAAGTTCCAGACAAGAGTTTTTTTGAAAGCGTCTACTCGTTTGCATCTTTCACTGTTCTAATTACTATTTTTTCTCTGATTGTAGTGTTGCCATTGGGATTTGTTAGGGCCCGCCAAATCGTCGATTTAATTAAGCAACTAGTAAATGCAATATCCACCTCTAGCCAGCAAACTTTCTCTGCGTTGGAACACCAAGAACGCATTACTGGACAGCAAGCTACTTCAGTAAATGAAACGACTACCACAATGGATGAGTTGGAAGCCTCTTCCAGACAGTCAGCAGAACAAGCTAAAGCTGCTGTGGATGCTGCACAACAAGCTCTTGCGCTTGCTCAAAGTGGTACTCAAGCTGTAGGAGAAACCCTTGAAGGTATGTTTACTTTAGAAAAGAAAGTAGGAGCGATCGCTCACCAAATTACCCATCTTTCTGAGCAAGCCAATCAAATTGGTAGCATCTCTAGGATTGTTTCTGAGTTGGCAAATCAAACTAATATGTTGGCGCTAAATTCATCAGTTGAAGCTGCTCACGCTGGTGAACATGGCAAACGCTTTGCTGTGGTTGCCAATGAGATTCGCAAATTATCTGACCAAAGTCAAAAATCTGCCGAAAAAATTAAGGTTCTGGTTTCTAATATTCAGAAGGCAGTTAATTCAACAGTAGTGGTGACAGAGGAAGGTACCAAAACAGTTAAGTCAGGAGTACAAATCGCGCAAACAACAGATCAAGCTTTTGCGGGTGTAGCGGATGCCGTTAACTACATGGTGTTGAACAATCAACAAATCTCGCTTAATCTCAAACAGCAATTAAATGCTATTCAACAAGTCGTAGAAGCAATGGAAGCTATTAACAAAGGAGCAAAAGAAACTGCTTTTGGTATTAGTCAAACCAGAATGGGAACCGCAGAACTTAACAAAACTGCCCGAACTCTCAGACGGATGGTTTAGAATTTATTGCTGCGATAGTTAAATTTTTAATTTGAAAATTTTCGTTTAAATTTTGATGTAAATACTGCATTTAATGATGAAAAGGATTTGAAAATGAATAGCATTATTAATCAATTGCGATTCACAATAACTTTGCTGCTTTTTTTCGCTCTTTTTAATTTAGTCATAATCTATCAGCAAATTGACAGTATGACTAGCGATGGTAGAATTGTAAATTATGCTGGCATCGTCAGAGGACAAACTCAAAAATTGATGAAACTAGAAATATCACAACAAAATAATGACAGCATTATTGCTGATTTAGACCAAATAATTCAAGGATTAATTAATGGAGATAAAAAACTAAATTTAAAGAGGGAGAATGACCAAGAATTTCAGACAAACATGAAGCAAGTTGAGCAGGCTTGGAATCACCTCAAAACAAGTTTAATAGAATTTAGGCGTAATCCCGATTCCCAAAATAAAGAGCGTCTTGTTAAAGAAAGTGAAGAGTATTGGAACTTAACAAATGTAGCAGTTTCTTCAGCCGAAGCTTTTTCAAAAAAACATGTAGAAGCTTCTAAAACAGTAGCAATATTTCTTTTTATTGCCAATCTGATTCTTCTCATGATTATTTGGAAAATTGCTGAAAATATTAAACATAAACTGAGGAAAACAATCAATACCCTGGCTACATCTTCAACGCAAATTTCAGCAACCATTGAACAGCAAGAGCGCACAAGTAGTCAGCAAGCCGCCAGCGTGAACGAAACGACTACCACAATGGACGAGTTGGAAGCTTCTTTGAGACAGTCGGCAGAACAAGCTAAAGCTGCTGTGGATGCTGCACAACAGGCTCTTGTGCTTGTCCAAAGTGGTACTCAAGCAGTGGGAGAAACCCTTAAAGGTATGTTCACTTTAGAAAAGAAAGTGGGGGCGATCGCTCACCAAATTACCCATCTTTCCAAGCAAGCCAGTCAAATTCGCAGCATCTCGCAAATAGTTTCTGACTTAGCACACCAAACAAATGTATTGGCACTTAATTCATCAGTAGAAGCTGTGCGCGCGGGAGAACATGGAAAAGGCTTTGCTGTAGTTGCTAATGAAATTCGCAGATTATCTGACCAAAGTCAAAAATCTGCCGAAAAGATAAACGTCCTAGTTTCTGAAATTCAGAGTGCAATTAATTCAACAGTGGTGGTGACAGAGGAAGGAACAAAGACAGTCCATTCGGGAGTGCAAATCGCACAAACAACAGATAAAGCCTTCATCGGGGTAGCAGATGCTGTTAACTACATGGTGTTGAACAATCAACAAATCTCGCTCAATCTCAAGCAGCAATTAAATGCAATTCAACAAGTGGTAGAAGCAATGGAAGCTATTAATAAAGGTGCAAAAGAAACCGCTACAGGTATTAGTCAAACCAGAGTGGGTACTGAAGAACTTAACAAAGCGGCTTTGGTTCTGATGCAGATGGTGTAGAAGCTAGCTTATTTACAAATAAAAATCAGTCAATCACAAGAAAATCCCACAACTAAGCATTAATAAAGTTTCCCCTACTCCCTACTCCCTTTTTCAAGCTAGAGAACTGTATGGAAATTTAGAAAGTGGCAGAACAATGAAAAATTTGACAGTCAAAAATCGGATATTGCTAGGATATATAACCCCTCTTTTTTTATTCATCCTTTTAGGAGGGATAGTCTACTCAACTGTTTTGAAGAAGGAAAAATTACAAGCAGAAGTAACACGTAGCCAACAGACTATTATCAAAGCAGACCAGTTAGTTCTTGGTTTATCCAAAATGCTTAGAACTATCAGAGGTCAGGTTATATCTCCGAAGGATGCAACTTATCGGCAAAACTATGAAGAAGGACTGCAACAGTATCAGCAAGCAGTTCCAGAATTACAAGCATTGGTTCAAGAAACTCAACAAAAAGAACGTTTGAATAACCTGTTACAGCAAGCTAACCAAAATATCAACATTTCTAATCAAGTGTTTGACTTGCTGAAGGCAGGTAAGAATGCTGAAGCAACTGAGTTAATTTCCCGCTTGCGAATGGTAACAATTGACAATCAACATGAAGAAATTCTTAAACAAGAGAAAGCATTTTTAGCAGAGAAAACAGCGGAAGAAACATCTGCTAAGAACTTGTTAATCTTGGCGGTTGTCATCGGTAGTTTAATATCAGCAATTACTACAATAACTACTGGTTTGGTGCTTGCTTCAGGAATTAGTAAAACCATCAATCAAGCAGCTAGTGTAATCACCACATCTTCAACGCAAATTTCAGCAAACATCGAACAGCAAGAGCGCACAACTAGTCAACAAGCCGCCAGTGTGAATGAAACGACTAGCACAATGGATGAGTTAGAAGCCTCCTGTAGACAGTCAACAGAGCAAGCTAAAGCCGCAGTTAGTGCCGCACAACAAGCACTTGCGCTGGCGCAAGATGGAACCCTAGCAGTAAAGGAAAGCCTCGAAGGGATGTTTATCCTGGAAAATAAAGTAGGAGCGATCGCCGAACAAATTGTGCATCTTTCCGAGCAAGCCAGTCAAATTGGTAGTATCTCCGAAATCGTTTCTGACTTGGCACACCAAACAAATATGTTGGCGCTAAATTCATCAGTAGAAGCTGTGCGCGCAGGAGAACATGGAAAAGGCTTTGCTGTAGTTGCCAATGAAATTCGCAGATTATCTGACCAAAGTCAAAAATCTGCCGACAAAATAAACGTCTTGGTTTCTGAAATTCAGAGTGCAATTAATTCAACAGTAATGGTGACAGAGGAAGGAACAAAGACAGTCCAATCAGGAGTGAAAATCGCACAAACAACAGATAAAGCCTTCGTCGGTGTGGCAGATGCTGTCAACCACATGGTATTAAACAATCAACAAATCTCGCTCAATCTTAAGCAGCAATTAAATGCTATTCAACAAGTCGTAGAAGCGATGGAAGCTATTAATAAAGGTGCAAAAGAAACCGCTATTGGTATTAGTCAAACCAGAGTGGGTACTGATGAACTTAATAAAGCGGCTCTAGCCCTGATTCGCATGGTATAGTCTAGTAATCACTAATGCCATTTTAGATTTTAGATTTTGGATTTTCAAATCTTTGTAAATATACAGTTCCACAATTCAATCTGTAGAAATCATTCGGTAATTATGAATTATTGATAATACAGTTTAAAGTGAACACAGAGAAACCCGGTTTCTCGAAGAAACCGGGTTTCTGGAGGTTTAAATTTTCACAAACTATCTGGAATTTCAGTATCTGGAATTGCTGTAAATTATGAATGATACCAATTTGAAAAATGATTGTAACAGATGAATTTACATAACCCATACCCACAAAAGGTTTCTCAACTTATATCTTGCACGCCTACGATTAAAATCGCGGCTACCCGAACAAAGCCTGCCGAAGCAGTCTTCAAAACCCTTGATTTTAGGTTAGTCCGCGCAGGCGGACTTTGTTTGTTTAGCCGCGACTTCTAGTCGTTCGGGCTTGGTGCAAGTTAAGAGTCAATCCAAAATCTAAAATCCAAAATCCTGTTAGGGTATTATCTTGACTAATCATGATGATAGAAGATGAAGAACTCCGGAATCTGTATCAGATTTCTGGTGAAGAAAGTTTGCAGAAACTGGAAGCTGGTTTACTGCATTTATTAAAACATCCTGAAGATGAAGCAACCTTGGAACAGTTGCTGTGGGAAACTCACAGACTCAAAGGAGACTCCAGAAGCGTAGGCAGAGAAAATGTAGTAATTCTCACTCAGCAAGTTGAAGAAATTCTCTTAAGTATCAAACGCCAAGAGACAATTTTCACCCCAGAGGTATTAGCTGTCCTTCAGCAAGGATTAGATGCGATTAGTCTTTTAGTATACGAAGCTGTTAGCGGTCAAGTAAGTGGAGTTGATCCAGAGGAAATACTTGAACAGTTGAGAAGGACGTTTTTCGAGTCCGCATTGCTAGAGGAAGAGATAGAGCCAATTCATCCCGCATTAGTGGTAGTAGAAATTATCAACGATCCTACCCAACCTCCATCAACTTTGATCGAAGACGAAGAACTTCGAGAAATTTATAAAGATACTAGCGAAGAACGTTTACAGAAAATAGCGGCTGGTTTGCTACATCTTTCCAAGCACCCAGAAGACGAAGTTAACTTAGAAAAGTTGCTGCGGGAAGTTCACACTCTCAAAGGAGACTCGAGAATTGCTGAAACAGAAAATGTAGTAATCCTAACTCAGCAAATTGAAGATATTTTCTTGAGTATCAAACGCAAAGAAAATGTTTTCACTCCAGAACTAGGCGCTTTTCTCCAGCAAGGATTAGATGCGATTAGTCTTTTGGTATACGAAGCCGTTAGCGGTGAAGCGAGTGGGGTTGATGTAGAGGAAATACTTGAGCAGTTGAAGGGTGCGGTTTTAGAGTCAGAACTACCACAGCAACAGGTAGAACTAGTTCCCGAAACAGAATTAAATCTGATCGAAGACGAAGAACTTCGAGAGATTTATAAAGATGCTAGCGAAGAACGTTTACAGAAAATGGAAGCTGGTTTGCACCACCTACGAAGCTATCCAGAAGACGAAGCGATTTTGGAAGAATTACTGCGGGAAGCTCACAGCCTCAAAGGAGACTCCAGAAGCGTAGGGATAGAAAATGTAGTCACCCTTACCCATCAATTTGAAGAGATTCTTTTAAGGATTAAACACCGAGATATATTTTTTACACCGCAATTGAGCGATCGCCTTTATCAAGGATTAGACGCAATAAGTCTTTTGGTGCAAGAAGCTGTCACCGGTCAACCTAGTGGCATAGATACGGGTGTCATACTTAACATATTGACAGAACCGGTTTCTTTCCCAAAAATTCAGGAGTTCCAGCCAGTTTCCCCCGAATTCTCCTCACTATCTACGATTCCTGTCCAACCAACAACCGATGCTGATGATTTACCATCTTCCACCCCAGAAGAAATTGCTCAACCCTACCACATCGACTCTATTCGCGTTCAAACTCAGCATCTTGACGCCTTAATGGCGCAAGCTGAAGAACTAACAATGACTAAAATCGCCATAGCTCACGTCGCTGCTGAAATTGAGCAAATGGCAAGTTTATGGGAAGAGTGGAAAGCCACCTCTAACCGAGGTAAGAACTTTGGTTCTTCATCATCGGACACCAATCCCTATACAGAGCGTTTAGAAAAAATAATTAACTCCCTGAGAACTTCAACTCAGGAGAATAGCACTAAATTAGACATTATCACTGGTGAATTAAGAGAAAAAATTCGTACCTTAAGGCTTTTACCCCTCTCGACAGTGTTTAAATTCCTTCGCCGTACGGTGCGGGATTTAGCTAGAGAGCAATCAAAACAAGTGGAATTAATTATAGAAGGAGAAGAAATAACCGCTGACAAACGTATTTTAGAAGAAATCAAAGATTCATTGCTGCACATGGTTCGCAATGCGATCGACCATGGTTTAGAGACTCCGGGTGAACGAGAACAACTCGGTAAATCTCCCGTTGGCACTATTAAGGTTAAAGGATATCAAACCGGTAACAACATTGTCATTGAAATCACAGATGATGGACGCGGGTTAGACATCGAAAAGATTCAAAAAACCGCCATCAATCGCGGACTCTACCAACCAGAAGAACTGGCGCTTATGACATCCAGCCAGATTCTCAGCTTAATTTTGGCTCCTGGCTTCTCAACCCGGACTTTTATTACAGAAATTTCTGGTAGAGGTATCGGGTTGGACGTGGTTCGTACTAATGTTGAACGACTTCAAGGCAATATTCAGATAGAATCGACCCCCGGTCAAGGATGCACTTTTCGCATCCAGTTAAGCACAACCCTAGCAACTACTAATGCATTGTTGGTAGAAGTTCAAGGTATTGTTCATGCTTTACCCGTTGAATTTGTACAAAGAACTTTAATTATTTCTCCAGAGGAAATTTTTACCACTTTCGGTCAAGCAAGCATTAACTTAGATGGTCAAGTGATTCCGGTCGCAAATTTAGCAGATTTGCTAGAACTTTCAAACTCTCCAGCTTATGTCCACGCCGCCAAAGAGCAACAAACGAGCAATCTGCAAGCTTGTATTCTGCTCAAAGTGGGAGAAGAACTAGCCGGATTTTTAGTGGATCGTCTTTTGGACGCTCAAGAGATAGCGATTAAATCTCAGAGTCAGTTATTAAAACGGGTGCGTAATGTGATGGGAGCGACTATTCTTGGTTCTGGGGAAGTTTGCATGATTCTCAATCCTTCAGATTTGCTCAAATCATTGCATTTGCAAACCACATCATCAGTAGTTCCAATCAAACCAAAACCAAAAAATCAAAGAAAGCGTGTGATTCTCCTAGTTGAAGATTCTCCTCCCGTTCGCATCCAAGAAAAAAGGCTTTTGGAAAGAGCAGGCTATGAAGTGGCGATCGCCGTGGATGGATTAGATGGTTATAACCAACTCAAAACCCGTAACTTTGACGCGGTAGTATCGGACGTAGAAATGCCTCATCTCGATGGATTTTCACTCACTGCTAGAATTCGTCAGCATCCAGAATATCAGGCATTGCCGATTATTTTGGTAACAACACTTGCATCTGATGAAGATAAAAAAAGGGGTGCAGAAGTAGGAGCTAATGCTTATATTATCAAAGGCAATTTTAATCAAGATATTCTGTTAGAAATATTGGAAAAAATTATTTAATTTTAGTTAATGGTTAATGGTTAATGGTTAATGGTTAATAGTTAATAGCCATGAACCATGAACCATGAACCCTCCGGGTTCGCCAGTCGCTCATGGGGGAGACCCCCAAGACCGCGCTGGCTCACCATGAACCATGAACCATGAACCACTATCCACTATCCAATGCCTATCCGAGTTTTATTAGTTGAAGATTCACAAATTGCTCTAGTAATTTTGAAAAGGATTCTAAACTCATCACCGGAAATTAAAGTAGTGGGAGAAGCTCATAGTGGCTTGGAAGCTTTGTCACTTATTCCCCAAGTTCAGCCAGATGTGATTTGTACAGACCTGCATATGCCCAAAATGGATGGTCTGGAATTGACATCTGAAGTTATGGCGCTTTATCCTCTACCAATTTTAGTAATTAGTATTTCCGTGCAAAAAGACGATACTCGTCATGTTTTTAAGCTTTTAGATGCAGGAGCGGTGGATATTTTTCCTAAGCCAATCGCAGGATTGACTACTGATGATGATTTATTCAAACGGGAGTTAATTAATAAGATACAAATCCTATCTGGAGTCAAGGTATTTAGAAAAAAACGTAAGCTTATTTCCCAAGCAAATAATTTAGAAACAGGAAATATTTCTGCTTTTTATTATCAGTCTTACTTTAAACCAAAAATAGTAGTCATTGGTGCATCTACAGGCGGTCCCCAAGCCATCAAAGAAATATTTGCTCATCTGCCATCGTATTTTCCTGTGCCAATAATTTGTGTACAACACATTTGTTTAGGTTTTCTACAGGGATTAATTGATTGGTTAAGTACTCATTGTCGATTGCCAATTGAGATTGCTCAACCTGGTGATATACCCAAACCAGGAAATATTTATTTTCCTCCAGAACAGCAACATTTAGAACTAGATAATAAGGGAAGATTTATCTGTTCTGATGCACCGCCAGTGGAAGGACATCGACCTTCTATAACAGTTACATTTGAGTCTATTAGCAAGTTTTATGGTCAGGCATGTGTGGGAGTATTGTTAACAGGTATGGGTAGAGATGGAGCAGAAGGAATGCAAGCGATCGCTCAAGCTGGCGGCTTTACCATTGCTCAAAACGAAGCTACTTCCGTAGTGTTTGGAATGCCTAAAGTAGCAGTTGAGCTAGGTGCAGCAAAACAGGTTTTACCAATTGAGGCGATCGCGCCGAGGTTGCTGACTCTGTTGCAAAAACAACCTTCTTAATACCAATGGTAAAAAATTTAGCGATGGTAGGGGCGAACGCTTCGCTCAATTAAAAATGAAAAATGTAAAATTAAAAATTGAATCGAATAAATTTTTAATTTTGAATTCTTAATTTTTAATTCCGAAGGTGCTTCACCCCTACTAATCCAAAATCCTGTTGGGTAAAATCCAAAATGGTACGAGAAGCGAAAAGGATAACCAGGAGATAACAGTGTCAGAGATAGAACTTTTAAGTGTAGAGCAAATAGAGGCTTTTGTTCAGTTAATAGCCAAACATACTGGATTAGAAATTAGAGAGCGAGATCAGATAGATTTATGTGAAAAAATATTTTGCAGAATGAAAGCGCTGAAAATATCTTTTTCACGTGCTTACTATCAACTATTAGATTCACAAACCCTCAATAGTTATTTAGAATGGCAAAAACTTATTTTACTACTAACCAATCTGGAAAGTTACTTCTTTCGGGATAAAGAGCAGTTTAATCTTTTGCGTAATTATATCCTTCCAGAAATAATTCAGCGGAAACAAAATAACAGAACAATTCGCATTTGTAGCGCAGGATGTTCCTCTGGTGAAGAACCTTATTCTATCGCCATTCTTTTAAAGGAACTTATTCCTTATCCAGAACAATGGAATTTAATGATTTTAGGTATAGACATAAATCAAGAAGCACTGATAAAAGCGAAACAAGGAATTTACACACCTTGGTCAATGAGAAGTATCGAGCCGAAAATAATCCAGCGGTATTTTCGGGTGATTGACAATCACTATTGCCTTGATAAGCAAATAAAGCAAATGGTCAAATTTCAATATATAAATTTAGTCAAAGATTCATTCATTCATAAAAGCCCTGACATGAGGAATCTTGATTTAATTCTTTGTCGTAATGTTTTTATTTACTTTGAGCCATCAGCAATTGCTAAGGTCTTAGACAAATTTTACCATATCCTTCAACCATTAGGATATTTAATCACAGGTCATACAGAACTTTGTGGTCAGAATTTAAGCCGATTTCAAGCGAAAGTATTTCCTGAATCACTAGTTTATATAAAAAATAATTGACGAGCGAGAAAATGCAAGAAAATTCCCATATCATCTTTAGGTTAAATAATGACTTATATGGTATCAAAATAGCTTATGTTGAAGAATTTTTTTATTTGCCTGAATTGATACCAATACCACAAGCTCCTCGGCAAATTGTTGGCGCTGTCAACCTGCGAGGAAATATTGTAATAATTATGGATTTGCATTTCACTTTTGGCTATCAAACACCAGACTATAGCCTGTCAGATATTTTAGTAGTTTTCAAATCTGAAGAATCTCGATTTGGCATCATTGTTAATCAAGTTTATGAAGTAAAAGATATATACCCGGAGGAAATTACTACCGAATTTGATTATCAGCGAGAGTTGATGACATTTGAACGAATAAAAATTATCAATGGTCTTGCTAGTATTCCAGAAAATATTTTAATATTAAATAATCCCAAAAAATGGTTTGAGCCTGCATATTTACAACAGTTACTGTCTTTTGAATACACTCTAGATGAGGCAATTTTATCAAGTAATAATACAGATAAATTAAATATTGAACAGTCTATTTTCTGTCCAAATGCAACTTTGGAAGAAAGAATGGTTTTTCGGGAACGTGCTGAGAATCTCAAGCTTTCAGGAGACAGTGAGAATCTAAAAACTTTTATAACTCTAGCAGTAATTTCTTTAAATGGTAATCTTTTTGGTCTTGATTTAGAAATAGTGCGAGAGTTTACTGATATTTACCAAGTGACTCCTATTCCCTGCTGTCCACCACATATCATCGGTAATATCAATCTGCGAGGTGAAATTCTAACCTTAATTGATATTCGTAGATTGTTGAATTTATTTCCAACTGATATAAATAACAATTCTAAGGCGATAGTTGTAGAGGTTGAGGGTATCGTTGCTGGTGTAGTGGTAGAAGAGGTTTGTGATGTTATGTTCTCCTTAAATCTAAGTGAGATAATGCCAGTATCGACTACTAATGATAAATATCTTCAAGGAACAGCTTTCTATGATGAAAAAAACATGAGCATTTTGGATTTACCAAAAATATTTCTCAAGGGTGGATTAATCGTTGATGAGGTAATTTAATGGTTAATGGTTCATGGTTAATGGTTCATGGTTAATGGTTCATGGTTCATGGTTCATGGTTCATGGTTCATGGTTCATGTCATATTGATAATGAACAATTAGCAATTAACTATGAACGATGAACCATTAACTATGAACTATCGCCCAAGATATTTCTTAATTATTTGCAGTAATTCTTGAGGTTGTGGCGGCTTAGTTAAAAACTCGGTTGCGCCGACTAACTTAGCATGGGCGCGATCGATTGACGTATTCCGACCTGTGAGGATAATAATCGGCGTCTTGTTAAATACGGGAGTATCTCGCAAAAATTTACAAACACTGTAGCCATCCGCATTTGGTAAGAGTAGGTCTAACAAGATTAAATTAGGCTTGTGTTCAATAAGTTGAGAAAATCCTCGCATTGGTTCTGGAATACTCAAAATATCATACCCGGCTGGCATCAAGATTTTTTTTAAAGTATGAGCCAAAACGGGACTATCATCAATGCAGGCGATTAAAGGTCGTTTCTGAGCAGATGTAGATGTGGTAGATTGTATTTTTGATTGGGGAGAGGTTGCCGCAGTTATCTGCTTGACCTTTGGTAATGGTAAATCGGGAATGTTTTGGAATTCCAACACACCCTTTTTAAACCAGGGGAGTAAGGAGAGAGTTACCTCTGTGATTAATTGTTCTTCCTCTAAAGCAATATCCCACAGCGTAAACTCTCCATTGAGATATTTTTCGAGAATAGAAAGTTCTGGAGGGTTTATTCCTGACTTCAAAACTGGTGCGAGATTGGGGTTAAGGTTTCCTAACTCAGTAGTTTCCCATTTTCGATATGTGTTTGTTGCTTTAGTAACAACCGAGAGTATTTCCCAAGAAGATAAGGCTACAATTTTCGAGATATCCAATGCATCTTTTTGGCTAGGTTTCCATTCGCTTTGAAAGTCTGCGTAGCTACTGAGTTCAAAAAAACATTCTTGGACAATGGTGCGAATTACTAACTTGGCTTGGAGGACACTGAGTCGCTTTTGATTAATTCCTTGAAAGAGGATCTGATATTCCCAAGGTTCGTCTTCCGATAATTGGAGAGATTCCAAACCCCATTTCCAATTAAAACAATGCTGCTTTAATGCTCTATCCAAACGCCTCACAGGATGCACCCCACTTGTGGCATAAAGCAACTTACCACGAGTAAGATACAGATTACAAACAACCTGATGATTGCGTAGAATTAGCACTCCATCGCTATCGTTTTGGCTTAGTTTGTCCAATTCTTCGGTTAGCCTTGTGAGTGTCATTTGTAACAAGTAAAAAAATTGCTGCCTTTGTCTTCTTTTATTTATGTTAGAAAAAAATGCTAACCCAGATTTGGCATTTTTAAATGTTAAATTCTTTTGCGGCTCATCACTTTGCCAGTAAATCTGCAAATTCTTGTTTGCTTTGCCCAAACGGTAAGAATTTTTTACTATAGCTTCTACCAAATCCAGGTAGAAGTTATTTACTCGTAATATTAGCTTTTTTATTTGATTTTTGAAATACAAGTAGGGTGGGCACTGCTCACTATATCCAGGTTTTCTGGGGCTATGCCCTACCTACTTAGAGATTTTTCAAGATAGATTTAAAATTCCTATAACCCCTGACAAGATTATAAATGTAGTTGAAAGTAAATGTGTTATCATCAAGATAAAAATGACGTAAAGTTCCGCTTGCCAAGTGTCAAAAATTTATCAAAAATTTAAATTATCTTCCTTCCCTCCCTGTACAATTTTGTTTAAGTTTAGCAATTTTCCTTGTTAATGCTGGAATTTGGTTTTATTTCGGCATATAGATGATTTTACAAGCTAGTCATCACTTGAGTTAATTCATTAGATAAATCTACCAAAGATTCTTGGCCCTTTTTAAATAAAACACCTGCTAAAAAGTAATAATCGCCAGAATAAAAAGCCATTTGCTTGGTGCGTAATTTTTCTATGTGATTTTTGACTTTTGGTTCGGAGCTATAATATCCGAATTTCAAAGGCAAGACTACAAAGTTTTCCACACAGTAGCCATTGAGTTTGGCGTGATTAATCGTGTTTTTGGGATTAGAAAAGCTAGATATCAAAACTAAGACATTATCATAACCAAGTGACAAAAGCTCATTGGTAATTGTAGCTCCGTCTATACCCCCAAATAATAACGGCATATAAATATCTTGGTCTGGCGCAGGAAGGTAAGGTGGATTAGCAACTAAATACTTTGCTTTGGGTTTATAAGAATCAAACAGACAAGAATTATAAATTATATATTTATTACCCAAATTATATTCATCAATGGTTGAATTGGCTAATTTCCATGCAGAAGTATTCAATTCAAATCCATGTATAATACTATTAAATTTGGTTCTCAGTAAAGAATTAATCACAGGACTGCCATCCCCTGAGCCAAATTCAACAACACTTTCATCATTTTGACAGTTTCTGATCACAAAATTTTCCAAACAGTTGGAATAAAAATTAGATTCTTCTGGACAACAAAATACTTCTTTCATGGATTTGTACTAATTAATTTGATGAATTAGATATCGGTGGGCATTGCCCACCCTACTAAAAAAATGAAAACTTTTCCTTTAGTTGGTGATTTTTTCACTAAAGGAATCAAAGGCAAAATTAACAATGGCAACAAAGAAGCTGCTATTGCTATTTTTTATTCTTGATTTCTGGCATTTCTTACATCACAAAAGTAGCTTGTTCCACTTCGCGTATTGACTCAACGATCGCATTACCAGCGCGATCGCTCATTAACTTCTCCTGGTCATACCCCAACACTAATTCCCACGCCTGTTCAGGATACATATCCACCAAAGGTAAAGCCACATCATCTAACATCCAGCGACCGTGACGTTCATCTTCCCGAATATGCAATTCCCAATAACCCATCGCCGCTTCAGAAAGTCCCAGTCTTTGCGCCGCTGTCAAATAATTTCTGTAAGCCGCAGGTCCCGCCACCTCAAAATAAGTCAACCCACCACTATAACGCAGAAAATAACGCTTGCACTCAGTCATCAGAAAATTATGATTAGCGCAAGCCAAAACTTGCCAAGGTACTAAATCAAAATACCCCTCTGGTTCAGTATTCATCTCAAACTCGCTCAGCATTTGCGCAAAAAAAGTAGAATGCTTGCGAGAGAAGCGACCATTGCCGTATTCTTCCAGTAATACCCGTATCAGCGTACACTGTATTTCATTCGCAGCACCCCCAAGAATCCGGGAAAGACGACTACCTTCTACTAACCCATCAAAAGAGCCTATAGCCAATAGGTGACGGTAGCCAGCCTCAGTCATTTGCTCACGAATATAACGACTACCTTCCGAAAGTGGCGGATCTAAATCATCACCACCACGCGCAATTAATGCTTCCTTAACATCCAACCGTTGTAATGCTGCGACATCAACTTGTGACAACTCCCACTTTTGCCAAGCCGTCTCAATATAATCGCGCACCTGCATTAAGTAAAGCGATCGCTCATTAGTGTAGTGTCGCAAATCGTCATACCAAAACAGGTTTAACCGATTAATCCTATATAATATCCGCTGAAGAAAGCGGTGAGCCGCATCATCACCAGAACCATTTTCGTAAGCAGCCTCAACAGCACTCCTAAGCGTGCTTTCCAACTCACTTTTCCTAGCTGGTTCTGCATCCAGTTTTTGATCTAAATTCTCAGTCGCCAGCAACTCTATAAATTGCTGTTCAACGCGATCGTAACTTGTAGCTGCTATTACCTGATTTTGCTCACTCTTTTTTGCAGTCACAGAGAGAGGTAATCTAACTAAATTGCTCTGCATGGAATTTTCGGTCACTTAAAAAAGGCATGACTTTGTTTTGCCTCACCTACCTAAAATCCCATAATCGTAGCCTTATTTACCTCTCTCCCCAGTCATAACAACAATTCAGCCTAGAGGAGGTGAGTTCTTTTGCACAAAGCGACAGGAACTAAAGTTCACATGTGAATTAGTCTACCTACTAATAGATTGATGACAAAAATTCAATTTTATGGTAATAAAAACCACAGATGGACACAGATGGACACAGATAATCCTTTGCGTTCCTCCGCGTTTACTCTGCGTGCCTCTGCGTTTTAAAACGCACAATATTACGCAAAACTGTACTTAGTTCCCTACTGCTGTGGACTAGCAGACGCTTTCGACCCAGAAGGCGGAATTTTTTCAATAGTAATCAGTGCTTCCATCACCGCTTTAGCAATAGGAGCAGCAACCGTACTACCATAAGTATTTTCACCTTTCGGCTCATCCACCAATGCCAGGACTACATAGCGAGGTGCTTCTACCGGTAATATACCTAGAAAGCTAGTTACATAAGCACCACTCACGTAACCTCCAGAACGACCGGCTATTTGGGCTGTACCAGTTTTACCAGCGATCCGATATCCTGGAATTTGTGATGCTTTACCACTACCATCAGCTACCACAGTTTCCATCATTTCTACCACTTGTTGAGCAGTGACAGGTGAAAAAATTTGTCGTGGTGCTGGTCTGTTGGGTGTATAATGCATTTGCCCTTTGCTATCTATCAGACCTTTGACAACATGAGGGGTGACAATTTTACCGCCATTGGCTAAAGCTCCTTCCATTTGTACAAGCTGCAACGGTGTCAGAGAAAAACCTTGACCAAAGGACGTAGTTGCTGCTTCCACAGGTGAAGCTAGAAATTTTTCTTGACTTTTGAGTTGACTCGATACAGCAAAGGGTAAATCTGTGTCTACAGTTTGTCCTAGTCCCAGTTTTTCCAACCAACCGTAGTAAATTGAAGGCTGCAAGCGTTGGATCATTTGCACCATGCCAATATTGCTAGAGTGTTGAAGAATTTGGGCGATGGTGATTCGTCCGTAACTTTTATTTTCAGCATTTTTGATGGTACGATCTGCTACTTGAATCGAGCCGGAATCGTTAAATGTATCATCAGGTTTGATGATCCCATTTTCGAGAGCGATCGCCACATTCAAAGGTTTAAAAGTTGAACCGGGTTCGTAAAGATCCGCTACTGTCCAGTTTTTGAACAGCGAAATATCGGCTTTAGAGTACTCGTTGGGATTATAGGTAGGTAGAGAAACCAATGCTAATAGCGAACCATCCCACGCATCCATAACAATTACTGCGCCGCGTTTAGCGCGGTACTTATCCATCTGTTGCTTTAACGCCGTACGAGCAACACGTTGCAGGCGACTATCAATAGTCAATTGCAACCGCATATCATCAAAATTTAGAAAACCCTCTGGAGCATAATCCGGCATTATCCTGCCATTACCGGATCGACTCAACCGCACCGTTTGCGCAGAACGTTCTAGTAACTTTTCTTGGCTGTATTCCACACCCGCCTGACCGCGCCGGTCAACATTAACATAGCCTACAACTTCCGCAACCAAATCTTGCGAGGGATAAAATCGGGAATATTTTTGAATTAACTCCAAGCCATTGAGGCGTAAAGAAGAAATCTGATCGGCAATTTCTTCCGGCAAAGCAGAGCTTACTATTATACCACTTTTTTTACTATTAAACTTTTTTTCTAACTCGGCAGCGTCTTTGTCCATTAATGTCGCCAGCTGCTCTGCCATTTCTTGATTCGACTTGTCAAATAGCTTGGGATGGGCGTATACAGTATATACGGGTCGGTCAATTGCCAATACATCCCGATTGCGATCGACCATTTGACGACGCGGCATAAAAGGTCGCAAATTTACCATTTGCTGATTGCGTGCCCTTTCTGTAAGCTTAGGCCCGCGTACAATTTGCAGATTATATAAGTTGATAGCCAGCCCGATTCCAGCAGCAATTAATACACCCCACACTACAAACAATCGAGATTTAGTACTCACTGTTTGCTTTTGGGTGCTAGAGGTAAGCATCTCCTGCAATCTTTGTCTTGCTCTTTTCTGCCGCCGCCTTGAATTCTCTATCTGCGGAGAATTTCTAAATTTTCTTCTACTTGGTAATTTTTGCATATTGTTCTTTGTCCTTTGTCATTTGTCAAGAGTCAATAGTTGATTGTTCATAGTTCATGGTTCATGGCTAATCGCTATTAACCATTAACCATTAACCATTAACCATTAACCAATGACTAATGACTAATGACTAATGACTAATGACTAATATCCAAGTGGTGTGGGGGTTTGCGGCGGTCGTTCAGGATCGGTATTTGTATTAGGCGTTTCCTGGTTATTAGAATTTTCTGGTGCTGGACGCAAAAAAATTGTCCCATTTGGAGATGGTGATACCAGTCCTGCTGCTGGTGTTTGTGCTTCCTGTGCCATTTTGTTTTTTAGCACCTCGTTGGTTGTCGTCAACTGTCGTTCGTAGCGCTGAAAATTTTGCAGTCTGCGGAATGCTTGACCCCAAACTTGTTGGGAATATACCGTCCAACCATAAACTACGAGCGTCGTTGCTACCAACAAAAACGCCAAAATTGAAGAATGACGGTGTAAAGTCAACAAGCGCAGCAACCAAATTGGTTCTGAGGCTTGTTTATTCAAATCTGGTACAGGTGTGGTTGGAGGTGGGTTTTCTTCCTCATAAAAACCAAAGGATTGTTTGTCTCCATCGGACGTGTTAGGCGATCGCCTTTGTCTTCTAGAGGAAACTGGTTCATAAAAAGCTCTATTTGCGCCAGTTCCCCCTGTTGTCAACTGCTGTCCTCTTTGAGTTCTTTCCCGAACAGAACCTCGCCGGAACCAACTGCGCCTTGCAGAAACATCTGATTTGCGAGCAACAGCCATAACTTTTTCAGATTTTTTCAGATAAAGAATATAAAAATACTGTATTTGAGATTGATTGTCTGTTTTTGCTCTAGTTGGAATTGCCGTTGTCTAGCCCAGTTTAAAACACTAGGCTACATGCGAATCAAGTTCCTCCTTCCTTTAGAGCAACGCTTACGCTTGGGGAAGCGCAAAACACATTTTTTTCTTTTGAGGGTTATTTTTTAGGTAGTAGTTGCACTAATTTTTACATTGCTTGGATATTACCTCCAAGTAATTTTAGTGGCAACAGGATACCTTAACAATTTAGGTATTGCATTTAAGTATGGCAATGTAGGGCAACGAGGGCAAGAGTTTGGCTAAAAATTAGATGATTTGCTAGGATAACTTTTTTAGTTACTGATTTTGATAATGCCAAAAGCAGAAACTAGGTCAGCTGTTTAGTATTAAAATTGAATCAGCTTGCAGCATCATACCTGAATAACTCTAAAAAAACAAAAAACCACTTCAAAATTGTGCGCTAAAATAATTTAAAAAAAAGCAACAAATGAGGTATCGTATTCAACAGGCTGAAAATAAACATTTGCCGCAATTTGGTGACAGAGGAGTTATGAAGATTAAAATTTTTGGATTTGCTCTATTGCTAGGTCTGGCTGCTGCTCTCGGAGCTTGCGGAGAACAGGGCGGTACCGGCGGCGGTGCTGGTGATGCACCAGGAGGTACAACTACGACTACTCCAGCAGAACCCGCTGATACTGGTACTACTCCCCCAGCAGGCGGTACTACTACTCCCCCAGCAGGCGGTACTACTACTCCCCCAGCAGGCGGTACCACTACTCCAGGCGCTGAAGGTGCCACTACTCCAGGCGCTACTCCAACTCCTGGCACTACTCCTTAATTTGTAGTCTCAAACTAGCCCACAACGGGTTTTTAGTAACGCTCCTCACTACATTGGTTGAGTTAATGCCAATTTGTAGCGGGTAAAGACTGAGTTTTGAGAGTAGCAAAACGCATTAACACTCCCACTGGCAATTGCTCTAAAATATTCTGTATATCATCTGTCTCTGAATAGAAAAAGAGGCCAAATAAAAATTATTGAGCTTGCCAAACTCTCATTGATGTAGTAAAAAAGACGAAAAGCGCAAAACTCCCGTGATTCTATGCGGGAGATGTAGCGCTACTTGGCAAATTTAATTGCCGCTCATAAAGGTAGAATTAACATAGCGTCAGTACAAGACGTTAATACTCCCCTTGGGACTTTTGGAAAGTAAACGTTCAAAGCCTGAATTAACAAGGTTTTTAAGGAAATATCACTACGCCCAACAGGCAAACGTAGTGAGTGTAGGAATTTAGGACAACTAAGATAACAACATCCCCCAAGGGATAGGTTATGAATTTTCTCGCATCAAAGTGAGGAAAATATCAATTGAGTATTGCATCCAGTATTTGAGTAATGCAAGCTTTAGCTTGGTTTTACTCAAATTTCTTTATTTTGAGCAATCTAACTTGTTGCTATCTCGATTAATATCAAGTTCGGTCAATTAGTTATGATTTCCATGATGTCTGAACCCCACCCCTAACCCCTCCCATGTTAAAAGTTTTTCCTTATCTTC
>JBHYDF010000042.1:0-49179 GCA_051861145.1 Nostocaceae cyanobacterium | reverse complement strand
GACGTTGTGCAAATTTATCCTTCTAGTCTGTGCAAATTTATGGGTAAAGTAACATTTTGAAAGTCTGACCCTGACGGCATTGTACACCCCATTATCTGAGGGGGTCAAATTTTCGCGTTGATTATTAGGAATAACTCTCAATAACTCCACAGCGAACCATCCTCAAATCTTTATCCAGCAAGTTATCTGAGGGGGTCAACGGAATTATGCGGGTTTCAGCCATTGTGTGACCCCCTCAGACGCTTATTAATCGCAGCTTATCGATAAGTTTAGATAATCAATCGCCGATTGGAAAAGATTACAACTTCCAAATCATTGGTCGATACATCTCCACTTCACCCATCAAACAAGCCACATACTCGCGTACTTGTAACTCCAAGCATCGCCGGAAATTAACTTGATATCCCGTATGCAGATGCGTCACATCTGATTGTAACTTTTCTTCCCAATGCTTCCGCCGTTCACCGGGGCTTCGGTCGTCAGCTTCAGGGGTCACATCTGATTGTAACTTTTCTTCCCAATGCTTGAGAAATTTTTTGAGCGAATGCGGCTGAAGATACACCCCTCCTTTTTCATCAGGTAGCGTAAACTCCTCCGGTGTAAAAATTTTAGAATTAATCAGATAAGCCACTAGTGAATCTACCAACTGCGCGCGAAATTCCTCCATCAAATCACTGACTAAAGCTGGATGGTTATCACGGGGTACATGGAGATTACCAAAATGCGTATGCAAACCTACCGTTTGCACAAAAGAGAAAACATTTTGACTCAATAACGTATATCCTAAACTCATGAGACTGTTGATGGGGTCAGTCGGCGGACGTTTTGTGCGTTTATTAAACGCAAACACTCCGGTAAATAAAGAACCCAAGGCTTGAAAATACAAAGTTGCAGCTTTACCTTCATATCCCCGCAGTGCATCCATCGAGTCAGCCTGCGATAAATCATCCATCAAATCAGCAATTAAATCAATAGCGGAACTGGCAATTTTTGACGGACGACGGCGGTTTAATTTTAAAAGCAAAGCGCGGGAATTATGCAACTTCGCCCAGACAATATTCTCCGCTTGCTTCCTGGTGAACTCCGGGTTTTGCGAACATATCACCTGACGGATTAAATACTCAACCTTTGCATCGCCTTCGGTTTGCAACCTACCGAAATAACGTCCTCTTTGCGACAAATACATAATCGGAATCCGTCGCCGCAATGCGTAAGAAACCGCACCATGCGACACATTGCAACAACCAAACAAAACAATATTACTAACCCGATTTGCCGGGACTTTTATCCGTAATTCTCCCTGATAAAATACCTGAAACTGCTGATTTTTTACACTCAAATAAGCGCCTTGGTCAGTAACGTATAATGTAGACATAGAATCCTGCCAAATATGTGAAATTGGTGCTGTGGGAAATTTGCTAGGTTTGCCAATACTGCAAGCCTTCGGTGGACGAGATTCAAACTTAAGTTTTCGTTCCTTGGGGCGAAAATAGGGATAACCAGACTCATTTGTTACCCATTCCCCTTGGCGTGTAATGACTGGTGGCGGTGGTGCATAAACCTCGCCATTGACAAAGCGATATCCGAGGAAAGTAAACTCTTCATCGGGTGCATAAATTTGCGTTTTCTCTGGCTGTAGATGTAAATAAAGTTCTCCCAGCCAACTGGTAACTTTGTCTAAAATCCGGTTAGCTTCCAACCAACTGCTACAAGCAATGGCAAAATCATCTCCGTACCGCACCAAATTTATCCCGTGACTGAGACATTTTCTGTCAAAATCAGTCAGGTATAAATTTGCTAATGCTCCAGAAAGTACACCACCTTGCAACACACCTTTACCTGGGTAAATAGGTTTCCCAGCGATGACAACTCCCGATCGCAGTTGCCCTTCAAGTAATTGGATTACAATAGGTTCGAGCCGTAATTCTTCCAACGCAGTTAGCAGCAACGCCCAACACAGATTGTCAAAAAACTCGGCAATGTCAGCTTTAATAATCCATTTTGGTTGATACTGGTAGTAGGAATATAAATGCTGTACCGCTTGCTGAATATTGCGTCCGGGACGATAAGCATAACTGCAATCCAGGAAAGCATCTTCTAAGGGAAAATACAATTCCTCCAGTAACAAACGCTGCACAATCCTATCCCGCACGGTGGGGATACCAATCAAACGCTTACCACCACTACTTTTAGCTAGATAGAAACCTTTGGCAGGGCTAGCGCGGTAAGATTCTTGTTGTAGTTGGTGCAGAAGAATGGGTAATTGGTCGTTGACACTGGACGCAAATAAATCAATAGTGATACCATCTACACCAGCACTACGACTTCCCGCACGGACTTGTAGCCATGCAAAATTGAGCTGTTCGAGGGTGAACATGATGTAAAGTAAAAAGTTAAAAGTTAAAAGGCAAAAGACAGGAAATGCAGGAAATCTCGTATTTGCAGCCGAAGTTTCATGCGCCATCTAAGTAAAAAGTAAAAAGTAATACATAGAAATTTATTTCTTTTAACTTTTGACTTTTAACTTTTGCCTTTTAACTTAATTGTTGCAGTTGCTGATCTGAGTTCGTGTATGGGTTATTGACTCTTGTATATGACTTCGTATATGACTTAGTTAGAATTCTTTTTCTTTTACCTTTTTACTTGTTATGGGGCGTACTCTGGTTGCATCACTTGAAGGTGTTAAGCGTGCAAGACTTGCCTTAAAAGCCAGAAATTTAACCCAAACAGATTTTGCTATTGACGTAGGATTAGGTTATACAACTGTCAGTAATTTCTTTAACGCTAAACCGATATATCGGACAAATTTTCAAGAAATCTGCGTTTTCCTGGGTTTAGACTGGCGAGATATTGCAGTATCTGGTGAAGAAACCCAGCAACTAACGCCTCTTGATGAACTTTGGCAAAAACTTCAAGCACTGGGTTCCCCTACCGAACAAATGGGACTGGTTTTAGTCAAAGAGGAAACATTAGGTTGGGGAAAGAAAATACCGAGTCCTTACGAAAAATCTGTGCGTGTTGGAAGTCATTAATTGGTGTATTTCGCCTGCAAGCATCAGATTCTAGGAAGCAGACATTAGGTTGGAAAAAGTCTACTAGCAAATTAAAGTTACAAATTAAACAATATATACATAGTGATAGTGCTGAGTTAAGTAAGTTACTTTTAGCTCCAATGCTTGATAAAATAAAGGATTACAAGCATTTAATATTTGCAGCCGATGGAAACTTAAACTTAGTCCCATTGCAAATATTACCAATAGATGAGACAGGTAAACGCTTGTTGATGGATGAATATACAGTTTCCTATTTGGGGGTAGGACGAGATATTTTGCGATCGCAAAGTGACTGCTTGGGAGGGGAGCAGCTTGAAACAACAGGTATCGCGAGTAAACCAATCATAATTGCCGATCCAGATTTTGATTTGGTTGGTGAGAGTGGGGATACAATGCAAATCACCCAAAATATTCATCCCTCAACGCAACCAAAACAACCCCTCAATCAAGAGTTTATCGATTCCCTTGACAGTGAAAATTTATCCCGCGCTCTCGGTACCAGATTTCTCGGTGAAAGCGTTGCTAAAAAGTTGAAAGACGCACAGTTATATATGGGAGCAGAAGCACTGTCGAGTCACTTAATCAACAGTAAGTGTCCTCTAATTATGCTCATCGCTACCCACGGATTATTTTTACCCGACACCGAACAAGCCCTTAACCCGATGATGCGTTCTGCACTCGCTCTTGCAGGAGCAAACACCTGGCTCATGGGTGGTATTTTACCAGAAAATGCTGGTAAAGGTCTTGTTTTTGCCCAAGATATCGCTGGTTTAGACTTGCGAGCGAACGAACTAACTGTATTATCCGCCTGTGATACTGCCAGGGGAGATATTAAGATTGGTGAAGGTGTATTTGGATTGCGTCGTGCATTCGCGATCGCTGGAACAAAAACATTAATCATGAGTTTATGGAAAGTGCCAGATAGAGCAACTGCTTTGTTGATGGAGCGGTTTTTTGATAATTATCAAAATGGGATGGATTGTGTGAAAGCATTGCAAAATGCTCAAAATTATATCCGTAATATTACGGTGCAAGAATTGAGAGAATATGCTTTGGGAATAGAAATTTTAAAAGAACTACTGGGAGTGCAAGAGTTATCAGTACAAAGCCAAATCGATTGTCATGAAGATGACAAACCTCTGGAACATCCATTTTACTGGGGTGCATGGATTTGTCAGGGAAGTTAGCAATTAAACTTTTGTGCGCCGTGGCGCACAACTCGACTATAAAAAAGGAGTAATCGCGCTTGGGGCGATCGCCCGTTTATGCCCAGAGGGTTCCTGGAGGAACCCTCTCCTCGAATCTCCGATTCGAGGCAACCAAGCGGAGCGACTTTGGGGCAAACGGGCGCGCAGTCCGCGATCGCGGAGCGGGCGCTGCAACCATTCTTTTAAGTAACGGTACGGGTAATCGAGATTGAGAAGTAAAAACCGTGTCGTTAAAACTCAACATCTGTATTGATGGTAGTAAACTTTTCCCTAGCACCTCATCTTTACTACTGACTTCAATGTTGGAAGGAATCGCTAATGATAAGCTTTCGGACTGCATTCGGTCATCATTCCCCACTTGGGTGCTGGGGGAAAATAAAAGTGATGAGCTTTCCCCTAGCACCTGGTTATTACTACTTAATTGAGTGCTGGGAGAGTTCAACATTAAATCTTTTATCAGAGCAAGGGGCAGGTGCATCACCCCATGTTCCTCAAACACCTTAATAAACCGCTCGTAGTTATTCCCCCAATACACCAAACAGTGGGACATGAGTGCAGGTAGCTTGGGTTTGTAGTTGGAATCCAAAAACTTAATCCGCCCTTTCCAAAAACACGCAGGTTGCACCCTTAGTATTGGGGACAGCCAATTGGTATCAGTGGCAGCCCCAACTAATGCGATCGCCTCAGTAACCCTCCCCAATTCCACTTCGGCTTGCAGTTTCTTCATCCACACACCAGGGCAGGAGTAAGGGGGGTTCATGAATACGCGCCCGTGCCACTCCCTACTCAAACCGTCATCCGTCGCGGTGTAGTGCAGCGTTGGTGGAGGGGGAAGAAAAGCTAAAACAACGGCGAGAGGATATTAGCGCAGGCGAGCAAGAGTTTATTCAAGCTAGTGTGGAATTGCGAGATAAGGAACAAAAGCAACGGGAACGCAGAAGAAGGCTGACTTTTTCCGGACTGGCAGGGGGTTTGGTGTTAGCTTTGGGTTTATCTGGACTTCAGGGGTGAGGGCAACAGCGATCGCTGCCCCTGGAGGCGGACTGCGATCGCACAATAGAAGTGCTTCTTCCAATTGGGGTAGAAACAGCAGGTACGAAATCTGACCAAGGAAATTGCACCAGTCAACCTTGTAGATGTCATCGAAGTTTCTTTAGATGCGGACAACAAGTGCCGCACAATCAGCAGTCAATCAGGCAAAACTGTCCCTGGCACGGACGCAGGTTAAGGCTCCGACAGGTGGAATTGTGCGATCGCGCTCTGTCAGCACGGGCGATCTAGTAGAAAGTAACGATCCGGTGCTAACCCTAGTGGGCAGCAACTCCTTAGATGTCTTTCTGGAATTGCCAGAGCAACTGAGCGGCAGCGTCACCCCCGGTCTGCCCGTAGAACTGACTGCCCGTGCTATCCCCAACTGGCGAGGACACGCCACGATTAGTGGTGTGGTTCCGGCTGCCAACGCAGCATCACGGCGGCAAATGGTACGGGTGCGGTTGCAAAATCCACCCCAAAAGTTGTTGCCCAAGATGGCGATCGCCGCAGAACTACAGTTGCAAGTCGATCCATCTAGCTTTGTCGTCCCCCGTGATGCCCTGGTTCGGCGCGATGAAACCTGGCTAGTTTACACCATTGTCGATGGCAAAGCAGCCCAGGCGAAGGTAAACCTGGTTGCTGACATGGGCGAAACAATGGCGATTTCTAGCAGTCAGTTACAGAACGGGCAACCCATTGTGGTGCGGGGCAGTGAAGGGTTGATGCAGGGAGTGCCTGTACAGGTCGTTGAACAAAACACTAAGCAAGAACCATGAACTTGATTGAAACGGCTGTCCGTTGGCGGCATGGCACCTTTGTTTTATTCTGTCTGTTGACGATGTTTGGGTTGATCGCCCTGTTTAGATTGCCCCTGGAACTGCAACCGGGAGGCGATCGCCCAGAAATTACGATTACCACGCCCTACCGAGGCGCAGCCCCCGCAGAAGTGGAAGATTTGATTACTCGCCCGATTGAAGAAAAGTTGGAGGAAATCGAAGGCGTTCGGGAAATTACCAGCCAAAGTCTACCGGGAATTAGTACAATTACAATCGAGTTTGAATGGGGTACTGATATCGATGCCCGGCTGGTGAATGTGCTGAACAAATTACAGCAGGTGGAAGAGCTACCAGAGGAAGCAGGCGAGTCTGATGTCCAGGTCGCTAGCGGCAACAACAATCCGATGATGTGGATCGTGCTGAAGCCAAAACCGGGCTATCAGACTGACCCTAACCGCTACCGCGACTTGATTGAGGAAGTGGTTGAACCGGCACTGCGACGAGTGGAAGGGACGAGTCGGTTCTTTATTTTCGGGGGTCAGGAACGAGAAGTGGAGGTATTGGTTGATCCGAAAGCCTTAGGCGATCGTAATCTTACTCTCACCGATGTCACCGATACCTTGAGAGCCAACAATCGTGATATTCGAGGCGGCCCCTTGGTACTAGGCAAGCGCGAATATCAGGTGCGGACGGTAAACCGAGCGCAAGAACTAAAGCAACTTGAAAACTTTGTGCTGCGGCGCGACGACGCAGGAACGGTGTATCTGAGTGATGTCGCGAACGTAGAAATGGGGCGCAAGTTCCAGGACAGCGCGTTTCTGTTCAATGACGAACCCTCTGCCGGAATTGGCATCATCCGTCGGGTGGGAGCGAATGTGCCGCAGGTAGCTAAGGGAGTCCGAGCCACATTAGCAAAGTTGTCAGCGCAGTTTAATCGCCAGGGTGAAGGGGTTGAGTTTGACGTTACCTACGATGAAAGCACTTACATTGACCAGTCGGTGTCCAACGTGCGGGGCGATTTAATTACGGGTGGCGTGTTAGCGATCGCAGTATTGCTGTTGTTTTTAGGTTCACTCCGTACCGTTGTTGTCGTTGCCATTAGCATTCCGATTGCGATGATTGTGGTGTTCATCGTCAGTGCAGTGCTGGGGCGATCGCTCAATATCATTAGTCTGGCGGCGTTGGGATTTGCAGCAGGGATGGTGGTCGATAACGCGATCGTTGTCATCGAAAACATTTTTACCCACATGCAGCAGGGAAAAAGTCGATTACAAGCGGCGATCGACGGGACCCAGGAAGTCGGCGGGGCAATCTTGGCAGCAACATTGGCAAACGTGGCAGTATTTGCGCCCCTAGTGCTAGTGACGGGCGAAGTCTCACAGTTGTTTGTCGATATGGCAATCACAATTACGGCTGCTGCGGTGTTGTCCATGTTTGCATCATTGACATTGCTGCCGATGCTAGCGAGTCTGTTTCTGAATCCAGCAGAAGCACAACAAACGTTCCAATTAGGAATCTCCAGTGATGCTGAACTACAGATGCAAAGTCGCCGCAACTGGTTGGAGCGATCCATTGCACAGACTTCAGCCCTATTTCGACGGCTGCAAAGCAAGTTAGAAAGCTTTTTATTAGCAACAGTAGGCTGGGCGTTAGGTCCGCGTCGGATCAAGCGCAGATTAGCATTGCTATCCATTCCGATTGTGTTGCTAGCTTCCAGTATCGTGTTGCTGCCTCCAGCGGACTATCTGCCGGAAGGAAACCTCAATTTTGTGTTTTGGTTGACCGAGACGTTTCCCGGAACCAGTGTCCCAGGAGCATTGCTAAGTCTGGTTGTTGCCAACTGGATTCCCGGTGTAATTGTGCCCTTGGATATGATCACCGGATTGGGGTTTTTGATTTTGACTGGAGTGGTGGTGAATAACGCTATCTTGATTGTGGAGCGGGTGCTACAGCTTCAGGAGGAGGGGCAAAAGTACGATGAATCGCTCTACAATGCGACACGCGATCGCCTTTAATCAAACAGGCAAATTGCTGGCAACAGGTATAGAGCGATCGCCCTTTGTGGCAGAGATGCCATTGATGTAAATGTTAAAACCCTTGGTAAAACCTCGCGGTAAATGGGATTGGCAATCGTTAACCCACCTTGAGGGTGCATTTTACATAAACCTAAGTCAATGACAAATTGAATATCATCGTTGGGGACATTGCCCAGTTCCGAACCTGCCAGCATCGGCTCAATAATTGCTTGGATTCTCGATTCTCGCAGTCGTTCGGCTAAGGAGTCAAGGTGGGTATCCCTAGGGCAATTAAGATTTCCTTCGCTTGGTGGATATGTTCTGGGGTAATGGCGATCGCGGTGTCCGTAACGATTTGTTCAACAATTTCTTTAGCAAGGGCATTGACCAGCCAAGGTTGTCCCTGGGTCAACTCAAAGGCAGTGGCGATCGCTCCGTTTTGCTCCCGTCAATTTAGAACCTTTTTTCACAACTTCTGTTTAGCCTCTGCGATCGCCCTATTTTATTGACATATATAAAGGGGCTCACGCTCATACTCTGGATGTAGCTGCACAGCAGATGTGCTATATTCTACCGTGATACAAATCGACCTACTGAATTTACTCACCAGAGTAATGAGAACGATTCCAACAACTTAATTCCAAAATTCACACCTGTTGTTGGCATTGTGGGTGCGCCAAATGTAGGCGCAGCGATCGCACGGCGGGGGCGACTGAGGTCAAACACGAAAAGAATCGCTCAATAGAGAAGCCATTTGACGAGCGATCGCTCCTCAACATCACCCCCACATCTAGGGATGGGCGATCGCTTAACAGTTATCAGTTATCAGTTATCAGTTTCAACCGAAGGGTTTAACAGTCGATCGCCAAGCACACAAAACCTCAAGGCTGGTGTACGTGGATACCCAAATAGTGATCAGCTGATGTTAGGCGTGGTATTGGTTGTAAAATCACAAGTAAGTATGAACCGTTTTTTAGCGATAAATCTGCCCTAAGATAAGTGCCTATCATTGCACATAACCACTTCTTAGAACTAGTTCTTCTGATGAAAAAGTCAATTTATTTCAGCCAATATGCTATACACTACTTTCATCATTTCATTTTTTGAAACCTTTCAGACCATTATTAAGTATTAATTAGAAAATAAGTAGCCTATAGCGGATCAAATGAAATTCGTCAGACAAGTTGTAGTAAATTTCCTAGTTTTGTTTATTTTTGCGTTTTACCTAACTTTTCTCCCCACTACTCTCGCTAAACAACCAAAAACAAATACCCCAACCATCCTATCTTCTGCTGCAAACCTAGAACAGTTAATTGAACAAGGAGAAAGTTTTTATCGCGCAGGACGTTTTACCGAAGCAGTGACAGTTTTGCAACAAACCGTTCGCACCTATGCATCCCAAGGAGATAATATTAACCAAGCAGCAGCTTTAAGCAATCTTGCTTTGGCATACCAGCAACTCGGCTCTTTGCAAGAAGCTGAAAATGCTATCAACAGTAGCTTAATTTTACTTGGTTGGGATGCAAAAGACCAACAGTTAAAAGTTAATCACCAAAACTCAGAACCTCTGGAAGTTCTGGCACAAACCTTAGATATTCAAGCCGGACTACAACTTGAATTAGGACAACCAGAGGTATCTTTGGCAACATCACAACAAGCGGAAAAAATTTGGCGGCAACTCGGAATCAATCTTGGAGTAACGCGCAGCCGTATCAACCAAGCCCAAGCTTTAGGGGTTTCTGGCTTCTACCCCCGTGCATTGAATACATTACAAGAAGTTAATAAACTATTACAAACCCAACCCGACTCGCCTACAAAAGTAGCTGCTTTACGTTCTCTTGGTAATGCGATGCAACTATCGGGCGATTTTGATGAATCCCAAAAAATTTTGCAGCAAAGTATCAGCATAGCCCAAAACCTGCAATTACCTCAAGATATTAGTGCTGGAGAGTTTAGCCTGGGTAATACGCTGCGGGCAAAGGGTGATTTTCAAAGTGCGATCGCTCACTATCAAAAAGCTGCTTCCGTTGCACCCAACCCCCTTACTAAAGTCAAAGCACAGATAAATCAACTGAGTTTATTAGTAGAGACAGACAAAACAACCGATGCCAAAGCATTGATTCCCAAAATTCAATCCCAACTTCCTAGTTTACCTGTTAATCGTAGCAGTATCTATGCACGTATTAATTTTGCTAATCATATCAAGAAAATTGCTAACACTAAAGACGTTGCCCAGATACTTGCAACCGCAGTACAGCAGGCAGAAAGTATAAAAGATAGCAGAGCGGCATCTTACGCACTTGGTAGCTTAGGAGAAGTATATGAACAAACTAAGCAACGGGAAGAAGCCCAGAAATTGACAGAGAAAGCGTTATTTATTGCTCAAGAAATAGATGCTTCAGATATAGCTTATCTCTGGCAGTGGCAGTTGGGAAGGTTGTTGAGAGAACAGGGGAATTTAACTGGCGCGATCGCATCCTATGACGCCGCAGTTGCAACCCTTCAATCTCTGCGCACTGACTTAGTTGCAGTTAACCGCGACGTGCAATTTAATTTCCGCGATCGCGTTGAACCGATTTATCGTGAGTCGGTGGAAATGCTGTTTCAAGAAAAAGGGGAAGGTAAACCAGATTTAGAAAAAGCGCGTAAACGCATTGAAGCACTGCAAGTCGCCGAGTTAGACAATTTCTTCCGAGAAGCTTGCTTAAATAATCAATTTGTTGTACTTGATAAAATAGTAGATCAAGAGAACCCGAATACGGCTATTTTCTATCCAATTATTCTTAAAAACCAGCTAGCAGTTATTCTCAAACTTCCCAACAAAAATCTTATACACAAAACCACTGTGGTGAGTCGCGAGGAAATTGAGCGAGTTGTGATGCAATTGCGAAAAGATATTGTTCAACCCGAAAAGTCTAGGAAAGTTAGGGAAGTTTCTCAGCAGCTTTATAACTGGCTAATCAAACCAGTAGAAAATGATTTAAAAGCCAGTGGTGTTAATACATTGATATTTATTCCTGATGGAATTTTGCGGAATATCCCAATGGCTGTATTGTACGACGGTCAACAATATCTAATTGAAAAATATGCCATTGCTCTTAGTCCTGGCTTGCAAATATTTGCGCCAAAATCACTCAACCAAGCTAATTCTCGTACACTGACAGCAGGACTTTCACAGATACCTAAAAACGAAAAATTTGCACCTCTTCCTAATGTCAAAAATGAGCTAGATAAAATTCAGGAATTAGGTTTACAGACAACCACACTTTTAGATGAAAGCTTTATCAGTAAAGCATTAGAAGAACAAATAAACGACCAACCTTACAGAATTGTTCATCTTGCAACACATGGAAAATTTAGCTCAAAAGCCACAGAAACTTTTATTTTGGCTTATGACAAACGTATCTATGTGGGCGAACTAGATACCTTACTCAAAAGTCGAAGTGAAAAACGTACTCAGCCAGTTGAATTACTAGTTCTCAGTGCTTGCGAAACCGCAACCGGAGACAACCGCGCCATCTTGGGATTAGCAGGAGTTGCCATCAAAGCTGGAGCAAGGAGTACACTAGCTTCATTATGGAATATTAATGATGATTCTACAGCTTTCTTTATCAGTGAATTTTACAACCAACTTGTTAATAGAAAAGTGACAAAAGCTGAAGCATTGCGCCAAGCTCAAATTAAGCTGTTGAAGAATGATAATTACACTCGTCCTGCTCAATGGGCACCTTACGTTTTAGTTGGAAATTGGTTGTGAAATAGGGGCTGGGGGTTAGGGGCTAGGGACTAGGGACTAGAGGTTAGTAGTCAAAAATAATTCATTAATAATCCCTAATCTGAACATTTTGCACTATTCTTAACAAGAGCCAGAGGCTCTAATTCTCGTTACCAGGTTGAACCTGGTAACGAGGGTTTGGAGGCTCCGCCTCCGGTCTGTTGCATAGGCGTGCAAGATATCAGTAATCTCTAACCCTAACCCCTAGCCCCTAGCCCCTAACCCCTAGCCCCTACTCCCTACTTTCAACTAAAGGAAACTTAGCCAAATTTACCAAGCCAATTGACTGTAAAAGACTCTGCCAATCACTAGCTAAAGATGCATTATTAGGATTATCTTTACGCAAACTTGCTAGCAAAGTCAACGCATCAAACCAAATACCATTATCAGCATAGATAGCAATTTTATCTTGCGGTTGTGCTGTTGCTATTTTGTTTTTGAGATTGGGATTTAAATTAACTCGTTGAATATCACCTTCAACATGAATTGGTACACTGGCGCTTTCCTGTCCACTACAACTGATTTTGAAGAACCAATGATAATTTTTGCCTACGTATAAAGGTGCAACTTTAGAGGGAAGAACAACGCTTATTACTCCTGGTTTTGTCGGCAACGATATTGTACTTTTATAAACTTCATTTTCTTCATTATCTTGTAAGACAAACTCAGCACTTCCACCAGTAATATCTTTTGTATAAGGAACATAAAACCAAAATGTTGGACGTTCGGCTGTAGTTAATCCCCATACATCCATTGGAATTGTTGAAATTAATTTATTGTCTAGTTTGTTTGCTAAGTTGCGCTCTTTAAAAGGTACTAAAGCTCTCAGCGGATTCTGAACTTGCGGACAAAAATCCCTACTTCCCATTCCTGCACTGCGTCCAGATATAGTACTGAGTCCTGCTGGCGGTTTTGTCCAACGGAAAACGGGTCGAGGTTTATTCTTTTGAGGAGAAGTAGGTTTACGAACAGGTTGTGCTGATTTTTTAGTTAATGCAGGTCTTGTAGCTTGGGCTTGTACCAATGCCGGATCTTGAATCATACTACCTAAAATCATCACAACTGGTAGCATCCATTTCATTGATTGAAATAATGTTTTCATGACTCTAACTATCAAAATAAAAGTGTTTTCTAATTAACTTAATATGATTTATTTAACAAGAATATTGTTTCCAAATAATGCTAATATTTTAGGTATTTATGTAAATAATTGTTGAGAAAAGTTGAGGCGATCGCATCACTAGTTGTCCACCACACCAAAGAAAAGCGGGTTAGTAAGTGATGGTAAAATTTCTCTCCACCTTCCATCTATCTACCCACTATGCTTGTACGCATTATATTCGTAAAGCTTGCAGCACTGTCACAAATTTTTCAAGTAAACCTTTAGGTGATTTTGTACATGACTGTGAATAAAAAATCAAAATACTACCAATAAGCTTTTAGAGGGAAAAAACAAATGTAACTGCTGATGGCTTTCTTCCAATCGCCAATTACTAACCCTCAATACAGGTAAGTAATTATACTTAGCTAGCTGTTAGGATTTAAACCCTATTTTACTAATTTAGTAAATCGCAGAGGTAGAAAGATGAACCGATACGTAAAACTATTTTTCTTAACAGTAACTCCTTTCGCAATATTGACAGGAACTGCACTAACCGCATCTGCAACGCAAGTACGCATTGAACTTCTGAATGTCAAATGCAATAATACAGAAGACGTAACAGGAGCAGACGAATTTTATATTCTCGGAGCGCTGTCTGACACTACAAACACAAAGGGAGCGCTGACCTCGCCAATTAGTATCAACGATGGTCAGACCAAAACTTTTAACTCAGCTCAGCAAGTTATCTTTGATGCTGATGTGCCTGAAGGACAAACTGTTCGTGGTGGTCTCAAGGCATTTGACGAAGATTTTGCTAAGGATTGGGCAAAATATGACTCGACAGTGAATCAGATTAGTGATGCAGTAGCAGGCGGTTTAGCAGCCTCTGGAAACCCCAAAGCTGCCACTGCTGGAACAATTCTCAAGTTTGCAGTTAAGGGCTTTGGCACTCTCGCTTCTCTTGACAAGGACGACCATCTTGGGACACTTGAACTGAACGTACCAGTTTCCGGCCCTGAGATTGAGGAAAAAGAGTGGAAATTCAGTAAAAAGGATTGGACAGGCTATTCCAGCTGGAACTACATCGTTCGCTACCGGATTACACGAACAGTTGCCAAGCCTAGTATTGAACAAAGCAATCCCGAGCCCAGTGGTGAAATCAGTCCCGAGCCCAGTGGTGAAATCAGTCCCGAACCCAGTTCTGAACCTAGTCCCGAACCAAGTGGTGAACCCAGTCCCGAACAAAGTGTTGAAACAGATAAATCAGAACAAATAACATTCCGATAGAACGCGAAAAAATTGCTTCTATTTTATCTTTTCAATACCGGACAGGACACAGGTGCTTGCCAAGAATTTCGAGGATTTACCTGCGGTATCTGTGCAACAAGCTGGATATCACCATTACCATCAACTACCCAACTTTGGGCTTCAATAATTTTTGTCGTAGCTACTGCTTGCGGTGAAACTTTTACCTGGCGATCGCGGAGCGCATTTGCCCCAAAGCGGAGCTTTGAGGGAGCCTGTTCTTCCAGAACAGTCTCGGCAACATACGGGCGATCGCCTACAGGTTTTTTTCCTATTCTCACCCACTCTGACAACATACTTGTATCTTGTAGTGGTTGATTTGGACTAATTGGCAGTCCACCCCGTCCTGTAACGATAAAAGAACTTTGACGTTGGCGATCGCCTATATTGCAAGCAGTGGCTATTTGCTGTGATGGATCAACTAGATTCGTGGGTAGTTCAACTAAACCGCGACTGGGGTCAACATCTGGTGTATTAATAGTTACTGTACCCGCCAAGCCAAATTCAGAGCTAGCATCAATGTCATTAGTGCGATTGAGTGGGGTTGAGCGACGCTCAGTAAGCCCAAAAATACCTGTACTTGCAATGTTAATTTTGCCACCCTGACCTTGAAAAGCGTTAGCAATAATATCGTTGTTTTGCTCAGGTAGGGCAATAACAAAACCTTTTGCAGCATCTATATTAATGTTGCCACCGTTGCCACCACCTTTGTTAGCACCAGCGGAGGTAGAAATAATACTATTGTCTTCCATGAGCAAGTAATCTTTCACGTTCAGGCTAATGTTACCGCCATTCTTTGAGTTGGCTGTGGCTTTGATTGCTCCTTGGTTATCCAATTTGATAGACCTAGCTGTAATTACCATATCACCAGCCTGTCCCGCGCCTTGATTGCTTACACTAGCTTGTCCGCCATTTCTGAACAGCAACTGACCAGTAGTATTAATAACCAAGTTTCCTCCCAGACCTGTGGAATTTTGGGAGGTACTGGCATAAATTCCACTCGCAGCAGTGTCAACAGGGCCTAATCCTTTCTCTGCTTCCTGTATACTTCTCTCTCTAGAGGATATTTCGTTAAATACTTCTGTAAAATCAGGATTAGTGCCTGAGATGGCGATGCGGTCAGAAACGTTGAGGTTGATAGTTCCTGCATTGCCTGCGCCTAAAGCATTAGTGAGTAATTTTCCACCACCAATCAACTCAACCGCACGAGCATTTACTGTAATATTACCTCCCCTAAAATCTCCTTGAGTACCTGCCCTTAAACTTGCCCCATCTGCTACACGCAAAGTACCAGTATTCACAGTAATATTACCAGCAGGGCCATTGGCTTGTGCTTCAGTAGTCGTCACTAATGTACTGTATGCTGCCTGTGGACGACTTTTATTAAAAAATAATTTCGCGTCATAGAATAATGGGTTGATGCCAAAAATTTCCACCCTATCTTTGGCATCAATGATAATATTACCACCAGCGTAGCCACCCCCTAGCGTTTTCGCTGATACTTCTGAACCATTCGCAAGCAAAACTGACTGCCCAAATATAGAAATCTCTCCAGGAATGGTGTTTGGATTTGTGCTAAGGTTTTCGGTGGAGACTAAGCTAGATTGCAATGATACAAGACCCTGGCTGCGCAATGTGATTTTTCCAACATCATTCCCTGTAAAATAACTTGTGGCATTGAGGGCACTATTATTGGTCAAGGATATGGAGCGATCGCCTTGCAATAATATATCTCCAGCGCCATCACTTTGACTGAAGATGCTGCTGCTCACAAGCTTAGCATTATCTAAAGAGATAGAGCCTTTTGCTATCAGTGAGATATTTCCACCGCCCAATGCTCTATTCCCATTGTAGGTGGATATCACCTTATTTTCTTTGTCTACCTCCCCTATCAAACCCTCCCCAATTAAAGAGATAGAACCATTGGCTTCTAATGATATATCGCCGCTACGTCCTTTACCAAAACCATCAAATCCGTCATATTTATAGTTACTAGCATCCAATGCAGGTCGGTCTTCTTTTGTCGCATCCTTACCAGGTATATTGTAAGCTGGATTACTAATATAAATATCTCCTGCCTTGATATTTATATCACCAGCATCACTCCTCATTTTCCCCAGGGTACGAGTGCGAAGACGTCCGCCACCAGCCAGTTTAAATAATACATTGGCATTCACATTAATGTTACCTGTATTACCAGTAGCACCAGTAGCAACCACATTCTCTACTAAACTCTCCTGATTGATTGTCATTACTCCAGTAGCATTCAGGTTAATATCTCCAGGAAAAGAACCATCGGCTGTTAAATTCGGTTTGATACCAGCAGAAATGCGGCTTTCTTTCTCTATATTTAAATTCCGGGCAGTAATTGCTACACCACCCCTACCTAACTCAGCAACATCAACCTTAGCTGCATTAGTCAGAAATACATCCGCTTTTTCTACATCTAGTGGAAAAATCAAGCTACCATCAGGATTCAACCCCACTGTTGCAGATTGCGTCAATCCTCCTAAAGATACTCGTCCTCCTGGTGCAGTCAGAATTCCTCCATCTAGCCTGACATTACCGCCTATCAGTGCCAAAGACTTTCCTGACTGCACCTCAAGACCAAAAGTACTAGCATTATTGATAATACTTCCAAGACTCTCTCCAAATTGCAATCCGAGCGGAACATTTACAGTTAACAATGGTGGTGCTTGGGGATTATTAGTGCTAAATTCAAAATTATTATCAAAAATAAAACTTTTAGCTGTACTTGCCAAAAAAGAACCACTCAGATCCAAACGAGCATTCGCCCCAAACAAAACCCCATTTGGATTAATTAAAAACAGATTCGCCTTACCCAAAACACCGAGAGTACCAAGAATATTCGACGAATTAGAACCTGTAACTCTCATGAGAATATTCTCAATTCCAGCCGGATTAGAAAAATAGACTCCCCTATCTTTACCGACATTGAACTCTTGAAAACTGTGAAAAAGATTAGAACCGCGACTTGCACCCCCATCAATGCGATCGCTCACAATTCCCTTAATTACTACATCGCCACTGACAACAGAACTTTCCCCACCAAGACTATTATCTTTTATAACTTGGGCTGTCACAGCACCAAAAGGCACAAGACTACCGGTTCCTAGAGGTATGACAATTAAAAACAGCGATCGCACACCACCACCTCTCCCCTTTGCATTCCTCTGCGCTTTCCTCTGCGTACCCACCGAAGTTCTGAGCGGCGGCTTTCGCCGCTCAGACTTCTCTCTGCGTTTAAAGCATTCCGCCATTTTGACAATAACCCCTTGGGAGAGCGATCGCTTCATAATATTCTTCACAGCAAATGAATAAAACACCGAAATGTAACCTATTTATTTAATGTAAAAACCTAAGATACTGAAATTTTGAGAATCTAAAATTTAAGCATTATTTAACAAATTTTTATTCCAGATAACAGCCAAAATAAAAAAATCATTTTCATGATTATATAGTCATAATTATATACAAATCGCTTATGCGTCCTCGCCTAGAAATTATTGAAATATTCTCTACCTTCGCGCAGCTAGAAAGAGACAGATTTAGCAAATGGTTAACAGATATCAGATTGCGCCGAAGTATGCAGAACCGTTTGGAAAGTACAACAGAAAAGACGTTTACAGAAAACTTCTGGGTTATGTATTGGTATAAAATTTGGCAAACAAAATCGCAGTTAAGCAATCTTGCCAAACAACATTTATCAGCCTATTTACAGGAAACTTGTTATTGGTCTGCGGAAAGAATCATTGCTAAATTTCCTACCAACCAGTACGGTTTAAGTGATTACTTCCAAATGGGTATTGCAGAGGTTGAAAATATTTTAGAAACGTATAACCCTGAGAAAAACTCTCGTTTGAAAACCTATGCTTGCATAGCATTTCCCAGTCGCTTGAAAGATATTTTGCGTCAACGCAAGGAAGCTGATATTTGTAGCAACTGGGGTTTGTTACGCAAAGTAAGTAAAAAAGTAGTGTTGGAAGCGCTAACTAATGCGGGATTGTCTCCCACACAAATATCCCAATATCGCCTAGCTTGGACTTGTTTTAAGACGCTGTACGTTCAAAACCAACCAGGGGGAATGCAAAAGCTACCAGAACCCGATCGCCAACTTTGGGAAGCTATTACCAATCTTTACAATAGCGAACGACACAGCCAGGTAACTCCACCAGGTTCGGAGTGCAGTTTGGAAGTCATCGAACAATGGTTGAGCAAAACTGCTATTTATGTGCGTAGTTATCTTTACCCAAAATTAAGGTCTTTTAATATACACAATTCGGGAGAAGATTCCAGCCAAGAATTTGATGTTAAAGACCCAGCTTCTGAATCATTGATGGCTGAAATCCTTGCTCAAGAAGAGGCTCAAAACCAACAAAATCTATTATCTCAGATGCATCAGGTACTGTTTTTAGCTTTGCAGCAACTTGATTCTCTGTCTCAAAAAATACTTGATCTTTATTATCAGCGGGGACTGACTCAGCAAGAAATTATCCAAGAGTTGAAAATCAGTCAACCTACGGTTTCCCGTCGGTTGCTCAAGGGGAGAGAATCTTTACTAAAAGCGTTAATTCAATGGAGTCAAGAAACACAGAATATTTGCGTAAATTCCAACCAAATAAAAGATATGAGTGCAGCTTTGGAAGAATGGTTGAGAATTTATTATGCTAAATCTGGCTTTAGGACTTCGGCAGTTTGAGGTATCAGGTATGACATTTACATTTGCAGAGCCTACGGAGTTATTGTTGGAGATACCGCCACCGTTGCGATCGCAATCTTGGCAAAAGAGCCAAATTTATGGAAATTCTGACAGTCGCTGGTGTGCGTATATTAATCAAATTTGCCTTGATGTTTTTCTAGACTGGGTTCAAAATGAATATGTTCCCGATGCAGGAATTTGGTATAGCAGTGCTGATGTGCCTAGTTTTTGGGAATTTGTCAATGGTGCGGTAATTTCTTTTGGTGATAAAACAGTAGTATTAATTCCTAGCGAAGCAATTGACAACAAGGAATTAGAAGTACCTCAAGAATGGGTAGATATTCCTAGTTGGACAGCAGATTATTATTTAGCAGTACAAGTTCAAACAGATGAAGAGTGGGTGAGAGTTTGGGGTTACACGACTCACAAAGAGTTAAAATCGAAAGCTAAATATGACCCTGTTGACCGTACGTACTGTTTGGATGCGCATTATATCACAAAAGATATCAATACTTTGTTTTTAACTTACGAATATTGTCGGGGAGAAGAAAGCAAAGAAGCGATCGCCTCATTACCAGAATTACCAGAAACTCAAGCAGAAAGTCTATTGCAACGGTTAGGGAATCCTGCGAAAATGTTTCCCAGACTAGCAGTCCCATTTTCTGTTTGGGGAGCGCTATTAGAAAATGAAAAGTGGCGACAAAGGCTGTACCAACATCGACAAGGGAAAGTTTCTATTAATCTTAGCCAATGGTTGGAGGGGATTTTTTCTTCAGGTTGGCAGACTTTGGAAGCATTTTTTGGCTCAAATAGTAACAATATTGCTTTAGGACTGCGAAATAACTTTGGCTTGAGAGGCGCTACCCTTCAGCAAGCTAAGCTCATCGACTTAGGAATGCAACTAGAATCTGTTGCTGTAGTCTTACTGATTGCGATTATACCAGAAGCAGATAGACAAATTAGCGTGCGTGTGCAGTTGCATCCGGCTGGTGAAGAAATTTATTTACCTGCAAATATTAAACTGGCTTTGCTATCAGAGTCTGGAGATATGCTTCAGGAAGTGCAAACTAGAAGTCAGGATAATTTTGTCCAATTGCCACGCTTTGACGTTGAACCAGGAGAGAATTTTAGCATTAAAGTAGAATTAGATAACTTCCATATCACGGAAAATTTTATAGTCTAGTTAATGGTCATTAGTCATTAGTCATTAGTCATTAGCTGAGAAACAATGACAAATGACAAAGGACAAAGGACAAATGACAAAGACGGTAATGAATAAACTAGTCGTCTTCAGTTTATTAGCAGGTGATTTAAAGCAAGGATTTCCTGCGGTTACTGCTCAAATTTGGGATAGTAGCAGACCTTACGCGATAAAATTTACAGGTAGTTTACCACCAGCACCAGAACTAAGCGAACTCTATCGCCGATGGCAATTGCTTTATGAAGCTCTGCATCAACGTTTAGGGTGGCGTCCGCGTATTAAAATACATTCGCAAGATATCACCAATATTTCTGTGAGTGAATTTGGTGAATTATGTCAACAATTACAAAGCTGTATCAATAAATGGTTAAATTCAGAACCATTCCAAAATGTAGTGCAACAATTACGGACGCAACTGAATAGAGATGATGCAATTAGAGTAATTTTTGAAACGAATATTCCCTTACTTCAGCGGCTTCCTTGGCATTTATGGAACTTTTTTGAAGATTATCGTCATGCAGAAGTAGCATTAAGTTCTCAAGATTATGAACCTCCCCAAACCCAAGCGCGATCGCCTACAGGAAAAGTGAAAATCCTGGCTATTTTGGGTAATAGTAATGGTATTAATATTGACCATGACCGGACTTTGTTACAAGGGTTAAAAAGTGCTGAAACTGAGTTTCTCGTGGAACCAACACGTAGAGACGTAGATCAGCATTTGTGGAATCAAGATTGGGATATCCTATTTTTTGCTGGACATAGTTCGAGTCAAGCGGATGAAGAGACAGGAAAAATTTATATTAACCAAACAGAGAGTTTAACAATACCTCAATTAAAGAATGCTTTACAACATGCGATCGCGCACGGTTTAAAACTGGCAATTTTCAACTCCTGTGATGGAACTGGCTTAGCACGAGATTTGGCTGATTTGAATATTCCTCAAATAATTGTCATGCGCGAACCTGTGCCAGATTTAGTGGCGCAAGAATTCTTAAAAAACTTTTTGATTGCGTTTGCTAGTGACAAACCTTTTTATTCAGCAGTACGAGAAGCGCGAGAAAGACTCCAAGGATGGGAAAACGATTTTCCCTGCGCTAGTTGGCTACCAGTTATTTGTCAAAATCCGACAACAATTCCTGTAACTTGGAAAGAACTATGCGGAATTTCCAGTGCTTCTGGCCAAAAACCATCTCATTTGTGCCAAGCAATTATAACTGTATTTCTGAGTACTGGAATTGTCGCCGCATCCATTATTAGTTTGAGATATTTAGGAGTTTTTCAGGTACAAGAATTACAAGTTTTGGATCACATCGTGAGATTGCATCCTCAAGAAGAACCAGATTCTAGATTTCTGGTTGTGGAAGTAAATGAAAAAGATGTTCAAACTTTATTATTAGAACCAACACGCGGGCCAAAATCCATATCTGATAAATTGTTAGCTAAACTGCTTGAGAAGTTACAACAATATCAGCCACGAGTAATAGGTGTAGATATTTATAGAGATATACCGGACTTTCCCGAACAATCAAAACAATCAGAACTTGCTAAGCAGTTAAGCCAAGAAAATGTAGTTGTTATCTGCAAAGGTAAAGATAGCAAATACGATCCTCAAGGAATTAAACCTCCCACAGAAGTTCCAGTTGAACGTCAAGGATTTACTGATGCGCTTCGCGATACAGATGGTATTGTCCGCCGTCAAATTTTGATGATGAAGCAAGAATCTTCTTCTGTTTGTAGTACTCCTTACTCTTTAAGTTTGCAACTAGCTGCACGTTATTTATTTTTTGACGATATTCACCATGAATTTACAGATGATGCTGTAGTTTTTAAATCTGGTGTTGACTCGACAAAATTTAGACGTTTAGAATCAGGTCGTAGTGGAGGTTATCAGCAAGGAGTCAATTTAGGTGGCTTGCAAATATTAATAAATTATCGTAACTCCAATTTTGAAATAGTTAGTCTTGAAGATGTGTTGAGTGGTAGTATTGAACCTGATGCAGTCAAAGATAAAATAATTTTAATTGGAATTACAGCCCAAAGCTTAGGGGATACTTTTCCGACTCCTTATAGTATTGTGCAGCAACCCTACACAGAAACAGCAGGGGTATTAATACAAGCGCAGATGACAAGTCAAATTATTAGTACTGTTTTAGACAAACGGCAAACACTTTGGGTTGTACCTTATTGGGGTGATATTCTTTGGATATATGGATGGTGTTTAGCAGGTGGTTTGATAATTTGGCGCGTGCGATCGCAATTAGGAAAAATCTGCGCCATCGGTACTACTATAATAATTTTGTACGGTATTTGTATAGGTATTCTTTTAACACAGGGAGCATGGTTGCCTTTAATTCCATCACTCCTTGCAGTCATATTTGGTGGTGCAACAGTGTTAGTATTTAAGACTAGCCGTGAAATAAATTTCCGGAACCTATAGTTTAAATTTACAAGCAACGGAATTTCTGAAATATAATTAACCTGAGTTCGGGATAAGAAATCCTCAAAACCCTTGATTTCTCGTTGTTCAATCTGAAGCTCTGTTTTCATATATTCTCAATAAGGCATGTTTTTGAGATTAGTCTCATTTATGAGCCTTATTGACAAAAAGATTTTACTTTAATTGCTTCTTTTATCACTTAGAGTTTTTCTCAATCCTTACAGAATAAGCTTTTTAGCTTCTGGCTTAACCCGAACTCAGGTTAGTTACAACATCAACTACGCTCGACAATACAACTTGTAGCACAACAAGCGGTACAAGCAGAACGCGATACGCTGCCTCGCGCCCGATCCTGATTGCTTATCGCCTGCAATCTGTTTATAGAGTTAAGCAACTGTTCGGCTTTAATACAAACCCTCGCTGCATTTTGCATAAGCTCTTTACGCTCAGAGATATAAGTAGTTGAGCGAACAACTTGTCTTTACCTCTATCGGACAACTTGCCTATTGTCTCAAGCTTCCAATATCTTACCAAAACAGTCCTGAGCATCGATTGTATATTTTTTAGTTTTCATTTCAAATCACCATGACAGAGCGTACTTTAGAAATTATGGTGGGTGGAAGAATTCCTCTAGAAATTCCACCTGTTGCAGAGGTGGAACTGCTGGAGTTCTTGGGAGGAGGTACTTTCGGTTCTGTTTGGAAGGTTGCAGATATTGCAACTAAAAAAATCTATGCGATGAAAATAATTCAAAATATAGAGCCAGGCGGTCAAATGGCTGAACGAGTGCGTTTAGAAGCTGAAGTCGCAATTCCTTCCGAACACATCATACCCGTGCTTGGATTGCAGCAATGGAATTCTACTACTTATTTGATATTGTTTGAGTATTTTCCAGGTAAGTCCTTGGATAAAATTCTACTAAAACGTTTGCTGACTTCCGAGAAAAAACGGAATATTTTCCACCAAATTTTGATTGGTGTAGGTGATGCTCACCGCTGTAATATTATTCACCGCGACTTGAAACCTGGTAATATCTTGCTAGGGGATAATGGGCAAGTCAAAATAATTGATTTTGGGATATCTAAATTTAAAGAATATCGACTAACTAGAGACAATCAAGTATTTGGAACTCTGCCTTTTATAGCACCAGAGTTATTAATTTATGGCGCGAAAGTGGCTGATGCACGAGCAGATATTTATGCACTTGGTCATATTCTTTACCAAATAGCAACAGGACAGCACTTTTGGGATTACAAACGCTGGCGGCAGTTAGAAGATTTTTTTCACTATCTCAATCAAACTCCCATACCCATTGATGGTATTGATACTAGTGACTTCTACTGTGACCTCTATAGTAATTTCCACCCTGTATTATCGCGAATGGTTCGGATTAATGCCAATGAGCGTTTTTCCTCAGTTGATGATGTCTTGAAGGAATTGGGTTATGGGACTTACGTTTTGCAGCTACCTGCGGATTTACACCTGCGCTATCCCTTGTTGATTGTTGAATCTGGCAGTAACAAAGGAGCAAAAACATTAATTAATATTTCTGATGGTGGCTCTTTGGTGATGGGACGCGCTGACATTGCTGGTGGTAATGATAGTATCAGCCGCCGCCACTTAGAGTTTAGTTGTATGGGGAATCAATATTTTGTGCGTGATTTAGGTAGTAAAAATGGCACTTTATTGAGGGGAATTACCCTAGCTCCTGGTGCTGCACCAATGCTGATTCGACACACCGATCGCATCAAAGTTGGTGATGTTTTCTTAAGATTTGTCTTCTTGCACAAAGTTTAAATAAAGTTTTGTAAAAGAATAATATTAAATACTTTTACCGAATCACAATCAAATGCAATCGTCATAAATATAACCCATATAATACAAACACAAATAATTCTAGTCTTAATTGCACTGCCAAAATTTTTTTTAATTGATTGAAAATTTGACACTTGAAAAAATATCAAGAGGTGGATTGAGATGAAAATTTGTATTAACTGCGGAGCATCTAATCTTAATAATCAGCGTTATTGTAATGAATGCGGTACAGCCTTAGAGCAAATTGCCACTCCTAATGGTGGGGTAGCTGCACCGACAAAACCCCAAACAGTACCACCAACAGTAATATCACCTCGCTCACCCCTACCATCAACCAAACCACTATCCGCTTCGGAGTTAAAGCTATTAAACAAAAAACTGGGAGCAATGCAAAACAAGCGCAACGCTGACATTATGTTTGTTCTCGACTGTACGGGGAGTATGGGAGGAGAAATAGAAGCTATCAAAGATGCAATCATGGACTTTGCAGACAGCATCGAATCTAATGGCGTGCGGGTGCGAGTTGGTTTGGTAGAGTTTCGCGATCGCCTGATTAAAGAAGAACACCGAGTCCTCACCTTTAACGCTCAACCATTCACAGATAACCCTGAGTTGTTTCGCCAAAAAGTAGCTCAACTGCGAGCAGGGGGCGGAGGAGATGAACCAGAAAGCAGTCTGGATGCGATTTTACTCGCTCTACGTCAACCTTTCACAGACACAAGCAGTAAAGTCATTGTTTTGGTAACGGATGCACCACCCCACATTCCCGATTTAGAAGCTAGGAGTATTGAACAAGTCGTGCAAGCGATCGCTGATGCTGGGATTCAACAGCTATATTTAGTGATTCGCACCCAAGACACCGCCAGCCAAGTTTATCTAAAACTCTTAGAAAGAGTCAGAGGAATGGCATTTGAGCTTGGTAAAGGCGACGACTTCCGCCAGCGGGCTGAAGATTTCAAACGAACTTTGATGGCTTTAGGCAAAACCATTTCTCAAGTCACTAACTAACACAAGAAGACTATGCGGTGTCTAAATTGCCGATTAGATAGCATTGCCAAATCAACTGTCATTTGTCCGAGATGCGGCGTACATCTACCCTCACTGTTGCGGGATGTGCTACCTTCGGAAACTTTACTGCGTGGTGGCGACTATCAGATAGATTATGCCCTCGGACGGGGAGGATTTGGCATTACCTACCGAGCTGCACACACCCGTTTGGAAAAGTTAGTCGCCATCAAAGAATTCTATCCCCAAGAACAGGTACACCGTGAAGGCGCGACTGGGCGCTTAACAGTACCAAAAACCGCACAAGCAGCCTATGAACGGGGACTGCAACGGTTTGAAAAAGAAGGGCGGATTCTTGCCAAACTCAATCATGCCAACGTTGTCAAAGTTATAGATTTTTTTAAAGAACGAGGTACTGCTTATTTGGTAATGGAACTATTAGCGGGGGGTACTTTAAGGGATGAATTAGATTCTCAACCGGGGAAAAGACTATCTGTAGAACGAGTTAAAGAAATAATGATAGCCTTTGTTGATGCTTTGACAGCAGTCCATCAACAAGGGATATATCACCTCGACTTAAAGCCAGATAATGTCATTGTTACCCCCGAAGAACGGATAGTTTTAGTCGATTTTGGGGCTTCTCGTCAAGATTTTGGGACAAGAAGTGGGACACGTAGCAGTACCCACGCTTATACAGAAGCTTATGCACCTCCAGAAGTAATGGCTGGTAAGGGAGTGGGAGTGGAAAGCGATTTATTTGAATTGGCGATGATGTTGCATGAGATGCTGACGGGAAAATTACCACCAACAGCATTGAACCGACTCATGAAAGATGATTGGCTTCCCTATGAGTTAGATGAACCTTGGCGGGGTATGGTAACTGCTGCATTGCAGATTCAGCCTCAATACCGTCCGAAAAGTCTGCAAGAGTGGTGGGGGACTGTATTACAGTTTGAAGAGGAACAGCGCCGACGCGAAGAAGAACGCAAACGTCAAGAAGCTGAAAGAGAAGCTGAGGCGAAAGCAAAAGTAGAGGAGGAACAGCGACAACGCGAAGTTGAACGCAAACGTCAAGAGGCTGAAAGAGAAGCTGAGGCGAAAGCAAAAGCACAAGAGGAACAGCGACAACGCGAAGCTGAACGTAAACGTAAAGAAGCTGAAAGAGAAGCTGAGGCGAAAGCAAAAGCACAGGAGGAACAGCGCCGACACGATGAAGCAAAACGCCAACGAAATCGGTCAAAAGAACTTAGCGCTGAAGACTACTTGAACCAAGGATTTGATAAGTGCATTTTCAGAGATTTTAGCGGCGCAATTGCGGATTATAACGAGGCTATATTTCTTAATCCCTATTATGATGATGCGTACTGGTATCGGGCTAATGCTAAATATAATGCTGGAGATAAACAAGGCGCAATTTCAGATTATCGTAAAGCTGCTGAACTTTATCAACGGCAAGGTAAACAAGATAATCACCAAGAAGCTGTTAAGCGTATTGGAGAAATTCAAGAGGAGATTAAACCCGCAGAATTACGCGATCGCTGGAAGGAAGAAGAAAGCGAGGGTTCACCTTTTGCATTTTTAGTTATCGCTTACCTCGTAATTACGGCTTTTTTCGTACCCTTGTTAGATGGAATTAAAAATCTTACTTCTAATTCTGAAGAACCAAGTTCCACGTTTGAGCCTTCTCCAAGTTTAAGTCCCCCTGCACAATCATCATCTACGCCTAAACCCAGTGCTAAATTTTCCGATATTCAAACGGGATGGCTGATTAGTAACAACAGCGAAGTGGGCTTATATAAAACTAATTCAGTTTCAGTTGCCACAGATGCGATCGCACCTTCTGGTAGTGTCTTTTTTGTAACTTCTATTTTTCATTTGCCAAACAAGTTACATTTGCGAGTTTGTACAGTCCCATCAGCACAGAGAAAATCAACAGCTATCCAATCAGCAGGAATACTAGTAGGAATACAAAGAGTATCAATTCCTAAACCAATCCCTTCTGCAAAACCGGGGGAAGAATTTTTTATTTATTCGTCCCAATTAAAAGACTTCGATCCCCCAATTTCTAAAGAAAAGCGCAGTCAATGTCCAACCAGTAAAGCAGATACTAAAAAATATGAAAAATCAGGAGAAGCGAATCAACTTACTTCTAATATTGTAAAATCAAGTCCCACGCCTAAGCTTTCTCCAAGTTTGAGTTCCTCCGTACGTATTTCTAATATTGTAAAACCAATTTCTACGCCTAAGCCTTCTCCAAGTTTACCTGTATCTCGTTCCACCAAAGTAGAATATTCTACGCCTAAGCCCTCTCCAAGTTTACCTGTACGCCGTCGCACCAGAGTAAGAAATTTGACGCCTAAACCTTCTCCAAGTTTACCTGTACGCCGTCGCACCAGAGTAAGAAATTTGACGCCGAAGCCTTCTCCAAGTTTTATTACCCCTGTACAACCATCTTTTAGACCTAATGTAACCCGTGACGCGGCTAATGAAGCATACAAGAATGCTGAAGAATCGAATAACTATATGCATCAATAAAACAAAACAGTTCTTATACCAATTTAATGTGAAGCCGCGCTAAATGAGTAACCCTCCAATCTTGGTGTTCTTGACGGTTCGTATTTTAATATTCTGTGCATTTTTTCACCATCAAAAACCTAAAATTCAAAATGTAAAACTATCATGCTTTGCCTAAATTGCCACGAAAAAGGAATCTCATTATCTACACAAACCTGTCCTAGATGTGGAGTGCATTTACCATCACTAATGCGAGATGTTCTCCCTCACGGAACTCTGCTGCAAAACGGTACTTATCGCATTGATTATGCGCTTGGGAGAGGTGGCTTTGGTATTACCTATCAGGCTATTCATACAGCTTTAAAAAAACAGGTTGCTATCAAAGAATTCTATCCTCAAGAACAAGCACTGCGGAATGGAGCAACAGGAAATCTGATAGTACCAACAGCAAAGCAAGAAATTTACCAGCGGGGTTTACGGCGCTTTTTGAGAGAAGGTCAAACTTTGGCTAAACTCAATAATCCCAATGTTGTGCGGGTGGAAAACTTTTTTGAAGAACGGGATACTGCTTATTTGGTAATGGAATTAATTAGCGGAAATACTCTGCGTGAGGAGTTAGACGCTCAACCAAACAAGAATTTTTCACTTGCACGAGTAGAAGCGATCGCGTCTGCTTTAGTAGGTGCATTAGAGGCTGTTCACCAACAGGGGATTTATCATCTGGATATTAAACCAGATAATGTGTTAATGACTCCAGAAAAACGTATAGTTTTAGTTGATTTTGGAGCCTCCAGACAAGGTTTAAGTGCTGGTACTACAAGCCAAGCATTTACTTTTAATTATGCTCCTCCGGAGATAATAACAGGTAAGAATTTTGGCGCTGCTAGTGACTTATTTGAATTGGGAATGATGTTACATGAAATGCTGACAGGTAAATTACCTCCTAATTCATTAGACCGGACTTTTAAAGATACTTGGAGTCCCATCGGGTTATCAGAACCTTGGTTTACTTTACTAACATCCGCATTGCGTTTACCAAAAGAAGAACGTCCGCAAAATGTGAGCCAGTGGTGGCAAAGTCGGGTGGTTGCAAGTTCAATACGCAAGAGTATATCCAAAAATATATCTGAAAATAAAGTCTGTCAAAACTGCGGAACAATTAACGCTGAAAATAATAATTTTTGTCAAACTTGTGGAAAAGAATTACAAAGTTATCTGACTACAAATTCCCTCGCAAAACAAATAATAAATAAAAATTACTCAAAACCAAGTAATTCAGTTGTTAATTCTGTTGAAAAAACAACTGAAATACACCCTGATAATTGGGGGAAAACAGAGAAACGTGGGTTATTGGGCTTTCTGGATAAGCTTTTAGATGATAGTTAGTAAATTGGCTTTGATGGCTAGTAACCACCTCACAGAAATATAAAAATTGAAAGCTTGAAATTTGACATTTTGGAGTGAAATATATGACAGCTAATTCTTCCAACAGACAAAAAGACATCCGGATTCCATCTAGCCTTATTCAGCGAGCGGTGCAAGATGATCAAGAAGCGATCGCTCGCATGTTCGAGCAGTTTATCCCAAATGACGAAACCATATACTTCGCGCAATACCTTGGTTTGCAAGGATTATGGGGTATTGGTACTCGCGAGTTTGCTTGTCTGACAGACCGTCGGGTTGCAGATATCACCGTTGGTCGCTTTGGCAAAATTGACTATCAAGATGGTTATTTGGAGCATATTAATAGTTCTTTTATTTACCAACCATCAAAAATAGGGCTGTACATTGCTACTGGGATATTATTTGCTCCCTTCGCTATTACTCTCATCACTACACTTGTCAACCCATTTAATCTAATTCTTGGCTTAATTACTTCAACTATTTGTTTCGGAATTGCATTAATTATTTTGCCTTTTCTGGTGCGATTCTATTACCGTTTCAAAAAATGTGGAATCGTCATATCGGTGAGAGGTGGTCTTCCTGTTTATATTTTTACTAATCGCAAATTATTGACTCGAGCAAATGCGCTTTGGCGACTTTTAACTACTAGCAGAGAAGAACGTATTAAGTTAAGAGGTGTTGTTTAAAAAATTGCTAAACCTGACATCTTGCATCATTCTCAACAAGAACTTATTGCTCTAATTTTCGTTACCAGGTTCAACCTGGTAACGAGGTTTTGGAGGCTTCGCCTCCGCTTTAGCTAACCTACAAATACTTGAAAATTTTAAAATTGTAAATTTGAGCTTTTCTAGGGTTGAATTTGAGGTTAATCATGCATAAAATCATTTTTGAATGGATGGAAGGTAATCAAACCCGTTCTCAAACAATTTCATCCGATGAACAAACTATCATAGCGAAAAAAATTCGCATTGGTAGAGACCCATCTTTATGTGATGTTGTAGTAAAAGACTCAACAAATAAAGTTTCGCGTCTGCACGCAGAAATATATTTTAATCAAAAATTAGATAGTTTTTGCGTTCGTAATGCAACTTGGAATCAAACAAATCCAAATATAGTGTTAGTGGATGAAATATTAGTAACTGAAGAAGAAAAGCCAATACATTCTGGTAGCATTCTTAAACTGCGAGATATCCCACTTAAAATTGCAGAAATACAATTAAATCCCTCAACTGTTATCAATAATCCATCACCGCAACCCACCTATCAGAATTCACCAAATCCCTCAAAGGTTATGAACAACCCATCACCGCAACCTGTTGGTAAAGGTAATATCAAGCTGGGAGCAAGCATTTTGCAACGAGCGTCTCAAGATGATTTTGATGCGATCGCTACTATGTTCAAGCAATTTATACCACAAGATGAGCAAATTCATATTGCTCGATATCTTGGTAGACGAGGATTATGTGGTATTGGGACTCGTAATTTTGCATGTGTTACAGACTCTAGAGTTGCACATATTACTACAGGCTATTTTGGTGAAATTACTTATCAAGATGGCTATTTAGAACATATAAATAGTGGTGCAATTTATCATCCTTCAAGATTTTTGCTTTGCTCTTTTCTATTTACTTTCCTGTCTTTTCTATTTATTTCCCTGTTCGTCTTAGGAATTACACTTGTTCCGTTTTTTATTTTGTTATCCCAAACTGACAACTCAAATATTGACTATAATTCAATATCGCAGTACGCAAGTTACATTACAATGGTGCTGCTTACACCTGTTGCGATTCGGTGGTTTTATAGTATCATCAAATCTGGATTAGTCTTAACAGTTAAAGAAGGTCAACTTTACTTAAGTCCAATTGGAGGTTTCGCGTTCGGTCAGCGTTTGATGCACATTTTCGCTAACCCTAAATTTGTGACAAGGGCAAACTCCATCTATCGCTACTTTATCATCCAAAAAGAAACACGGCTGAATCAAGTCGAAAAATATCCTTTACCCAATCAGCAAAAAAATTCGTCTCGACTTACAGCGATATCTCTATCATCGTCACCTCAAAACTATCCCGATAATAATGCTCGAACTGGAGTTTTCATTGGATTGGGAGTAGGAGCTTTAGGATTAGTTGGAATAAGTCTTGCAGCTTTGTCGATAAATTCTGATCCTGTTCCGCCAACTCCTATACCTACTCCCCCAAATCCTATACCTACCACTACATCTGCTGTAGATAATCTTCAAGAAATAAATCAAAAGCTTGACAATGCAATTCGTCAAGAATTAGGTGACAATCCTATTTGCGAACAAGATTTAGTATATCAATTAATAACTAATCAAGATGGAATAATTATTGCCTATAAGCCTCTCAACAAAGTATCTTCTAAAAACTTTAGCATGACTCCACTACCTAAATTGATTGCATCTGCAAAGATTCCCAGCGATCAAGAGCCTTATGCTCTATTTCAAGTTGTATTCAAGGCGAATGGTGAGTTAGAAGTCACATCTTTAGATGTTATGAGTTCTCAGTCTTAAGTTAGGCGTTGCTGAATTTAAATATGAAATTGAAAAATCAAGAATTCTAAACTCTCACTCTCTGCGTAGGCGTGCGTCTAAGATTGTGAGGTAAATTCATACTCCTAAAATGCACATTTTAGAATTCTGATACAGGAAGGGTTTTATAACTCCCGAAAAATGTGCATCTTTCATATTTTGTTTTGATTAGTTTGTAGTAGCGCTTAAGCGCTACTACAAACTAATCAATTCAAAGTTGACACAGTACTAGTCCTTTACTTGGAATCGTATAAAGTTTTTCCTCCTACCACAAATGTACCGCACCAAGGACAAAACTCTAATTTTGCATCTATTGCGCGACGTGGGTCTGGATTGCGACATTTAAGATTAGGACAAATGAGAAGATATGTAGGATCAATAACAATTGCTACGACTTTGATTTCTGTTTCTCCTAATAGGATACTGCTACCTTGCCTTAAAGATACTTCACCTTCGGTGATGATTTCTCCATCAACAACAGGAGGACGAAGACCTTCTGGTAACTTTCGTAAGTAAAAGCTGTTTTGATTGCTATTAAAAAATATTTCAGCATGTAACCTAGAGATTTTATTATCCTTATTGAAAATAATATCGCATAAGTCAGGATTACGACCTAGCTTGAATGTTCCTGCATGTTTGCTCGTTTGTTGAACAACAATTTTTTGAGTGATTTTATGACCTGCTTCTGTCCATTCTAAAGTGATTTGCCTCATAAGTTAAACTATTTGATTTATTGTCGCCTTAACGCTTTCTAACTTTAACGCAGTAAACCTACGAGTATATCTATTTTACTTTTTATGCAATTTAGATGTGGAACAGATGTTGTCATTAAGACTAAGTACAAGATGTATCAATGTGGATGCGCTATCAGAGTTCATGGTCGATGAATGTCATTGTTTGTCGGTTAGTAGGGGCGAACGTTGCGCCCCTTTTTGTTAAGAAAAATGAGATTCATGAGTAACACTCAGTTAACCTGACAATGCTTATCAAAAATATGCATAACCCAAGTCATTCCAGAACTAATATTCAATGAGCAAGCTGGGCAAAAGCTGTGAGTGAACAACCACTATGGATGAAAGAAACCATTCTGTTTTGTAGAAAAAGGAAGTACAAAAATTGTATTGTGTGAAAATTCTAGAATCATTTATTCTTTGCTCATAACTAATGACTGACCATCAATGACTAAATCAAAATATTGGAAACTCTGGCAAAATCATTTAGGTAGAAAGCCTCAAGTGTTGGTAATTCCAGCAGCTAAGGAATTTTTCGACGCTGCATTTAATGAATCGACCTTCAGCAGTGATGAAGCAGATGCCCAAATCCAGCAACAGTTATTGAGATGGGTAAGGGATGATTCTAATGGTGAACAACAGTTATTAGCAGAACGTTGTTTACTTTGCTTTATTTCTTGGGAAATTAGGCAAGTTTGCTTACAACTAGCAACCCAATTTGGTGATGTTCATGGGTTTACCAGCGAAGACTTGCTGTCATTGGTACTCGATGACGACGGTAGCATACAATTGAGAAATTCCTATATCTGTTTTTCTAAAAAAATTTTGCAGAGTTTTGATCCAGTGCAAAGTAGTCTAGCAACCTGGACAAGCATAAGATTCAAACAGCATCCGGAAGTATGTAGGTTTTTGTTGGAGCGTGGACTGTACCTCGTCAGCGACTGGGCAATCCTTAATGATACCCAACCAAAACAAGTCCAGCGAATTTTAGGTGAATTTCATTTGCTAACATCCACAGAAATTCTGCAAGCGCAACGGCTCCTAGAAAGTTATCACGTAGTCTATCATACAGAACGCTTACAAAAACGCGCCAAGGGAATGAGAGGAAGATGCGCTGCACCCACACCTGAACAATTGAAACAAATTGCTCAAAATTTAGAAAGTCAAACAAATCAAAGAATTTTGAGTGAAAATGTAATGATGCAACTTCAAAGCCTTGCGAACCGCCTGCGACAGTACCGAATTCATATTCGAGGTGGGATTTTACCTACAAAATCCCTCGATGCCGATGACGGTGACTATAATTCTTTGTTAGAACGTATCCCATCTCCTGACACTACCGTTCCTTTAGGAAATGAAGACGAACAAGCAGAATTTTTAAATTTATATCGTCCTCAATTTCTTGCTTGTTTGGACGAAGCATTGGCGAGGGTAACAACAGCACGAGTAGAACAACTAAGACGAAAAGACGCACAAAAAGCACGAAAATTTCTGGCAGCGCTACGGTTATTTCACTGTGAAAGGATGTCAATGTCAAAAATTGCTCAAAACTTGGAACTAAGGGCACAGGATGCAGTGACTCGCTTGTTGAAACTCAAAGAATTTCGTGCTGATGTCCGTCATCAACTTTTGGAAATGTTGCGATCGCGTGTCCTTGAATTGGCAAGAAACTACATTGTTCCAGAACGGCTTGCTACATTAGAAGACAAAATTATACAAGCACTAGATGAACAAATTAATGATTCTATTAACGACGCACAATCCGAAGCACAAAGTGTTAGAAATAATGCATCACAAAGTGAATTTGCCGAAAGGCTCTGTCAACAGTTGAAAAATATAGATTAAAATTTTTCAAAGACTTTTATAGGCAACAATGATTAAAAAAATGATGTAAAAATTGAATGAAAAATAAAAATATGATTCACCTAGCAGCCACTCCTAAACACATGTACTTTGATTTTGAAAAATTACCAACAGGAGCCATTATTCTGTCAAATGATGATATTAATCGGGCAGTAGAATGTAGCAGCCAAATACCTAATAAATCGCGTCAATGGCAAATTTATCTTACTACCTTGGCTGTACTTGGCTTTGAACACTGGTTAGAAGAAAGAGATTATTCTATTCCTAGTCATATAGAAAATTGTTCTATTTTTCAGCCAGCTACTGCCAATCTCCTTCCCAGTATTTGTCACTTACAAATAGGTCAATTCAAACTTTGCTTAATTGCTATTGGTAGTCTCACTGATGCAGAAGTTACTCTTCCAAGAGTAGTTGTAGATTTACCAGAATTTGCAGCAAATTTTTATGTGCTAATAGAAGTTTTAGAAGAACAAGAACACGTTATTATTCGTCCTTTCTTATCATATCAGCAACTGCGGGATAAATTGACAAAAGCTAATTTAGTACCAGAGTCAGACTGGACATACCAGATACCCTTGACTTGGTTTGATAATGACCCAGACCGCTTGTTACTATACCTACGTTGTCTAGAACCAGATGCCATTTCTTTACCTGCCATAAAACCAAAGGAACGCATTCAAACTCTAACCACAATGCAGGATGAATTGGCAAAATTACTCCCTCAATTGCAAACATCCCAACAGGAACTTTGGCAGGTATTGAATTGGGAACAAGGAGTTGCTGTTCTGACAAATACCGAGTTACTGAATTGGGTTTATAAAGCTCAGAAAAACATTTTTATAACAGAGGAACTAAATCAAAATAGTAATTATTATTTATCAGATTTAATTCAGCTAGTGACGAAACCAGCAGTCAATGTTGGGCGTTGGTTGTGGGACGAGTTGGATGAATTAGCGCAGCAATTATCTTGGACATTACTGCCACAAATAATGCCAGCTACGCGAATGCGAAGTCCCATAGAAGAATTTAAAAGAATTGCATCACAACTTCAACAACAAGGTATAGAAATACCCTCATCAGCACGGGGTGCTTATCAGGATTTGCTGTTAGCTGGATTTCAATTGCGGCTGTATGCTGTGACTTGGAATTTATTATCCAAACCTGATCCAAATTCATGGACATTACTACTGATTTTAGGTTCTCCTTTACCAGAAGATTTACCTCACACTTTAAAGTTTAGAGTCAGTGACAAGACTGGTATTTTAGTACAACAGGAAGCGAACCGAGAACAAGGAGTTTCTTATTTATTTACTCGCGTAGTTGGTAGCTGGGATGATAAATTTCTTGTGAGTGTGAGTTTAATGGATGGTGTGGAATTGACATTGCCACCGTTTGAATTTAATTTGGGGCAAAATGTCTAAGTTTACGATTAGCCGTGAAATAAATTTCCGGCTATGTAGAGACGTGCCATGGCACGTCTGGGACAACCCGTTGTCAACTGACATATTGCACGAATCATAATAAGCCGTGAAATAAATTTCCGGCTTATAGCTAAAACCCGTTGAAAACGGGTTAAAAGTTTTGTTTTAGTACAGAATTGCATAAATTCGTAGCGTTATGGTTAGTAGTTGCGCTGTCTTCGCGCAAGGGCGCAACTACAAGCCTTGATTACGATACGAATTTATGAAATGCAGTACTTAGTTAGCTTTTAGCTAACTTCAGCTTTTAGCCCGAAATTTATTTCCGGGCTAATTTTAGGATTTCTAACCACCTGCATTTTAACTTTAATTTAGTTGTTCTACTTATCACTGAATAATTGCATAACCTCCCTTTGCCTGAGAAGTATAGATACTTGGTGAACTTCCTGCAAGAGCAGTAACTCATGTTCAAGCGTATGATATATCACATTTTTGTGACTTTGGTGCTTTTCTTTGGCGGTCTATCTTCCACTCTGCCAGCATCATCGCTTCATCACTTCGCTACAGCATCTATGCTAACAGCACAGGTGCAAACAACACCAGAACGCAGAGAAGAAGCGTTGCGATTATTAGAAGTAGGTGTTAAGCAGTTAGAAGACGGTTATTATCAACAAGCTTTAACAACTTTTGAACAGGCTTTAGTCATTACCAAAGCAATTAACGACAAAATCCTCCAAGGTAGGACACTCAATAACATAGGCTACGCCTACGAAGGTCTTGGTCAGTATTCCAAAGCACTCGATACCTATCAGCAAGCCTTAGAAATTCGTCAAAGCATCTACGATCAAGCAGGAGTAGGTGTAACTCTTAATAACATTGGGGTATTGTATGACAACCTAGGTCAGTACGCCCAGGCTTTAGAATCATATAAACAAGCCTTAGACATTGCTAAAAAATTTAATCACAAGGAGCGAAAAGCTGCTACCCTCAACAATATGGGGTCAGTTCACAAGCACTTGGCTCAGTATCCTCAAGCATTGAAGTTTTATGAGCAAGCTTTAAAAATTCAACAAGATACCAAGGCTGAAGCGGATCAAGGTATAACTCTCAATAACATTGGATCAATTCACGATCAACAAGGTAAGTATCCTGAAGCTTTAAAAGCTTATCAACAAGCTTTAGCGATTCATAAACGCATTGACGATAAGTCAATGGAAGCTACCACTCTTAATAATATAGGACAAGTCTACACACATCAAGGTCAGTATCAGCAAGCTTTAGCATCATATCAGTCAGCTTTAACCATTGCCCGACAAATAGGTTATAGGGCAATGGAAGGTAATCTCCTTAATAATATTGCATTTGTTTACGATAATCTTGGTCAGTACCCCAAAGCCTTAGACTTTTATCAGCAAGCCTTAGCGATTCGCAAACAAATTGGTAATAAATTGGGTCAAGGAATTACTCTCAACAATATCGGGTTTGTTTACATCGCGCAGCGTCAGTTTGCTGAGGCAGAAAAACAGTTATTTGCTGCTATTGAAGTTTGGGAGTCGATGCGGTCTGGATTGACAGACGACCAGAAAATATCTATTTTTGAACCACAAGCTGCTACCTACCGCTTTTTGCAACAAGCATTGATCGCCCAGAATAAGAATAATATGGCGTTAGAAATTGCAGAACGCGGTCGAGCTAAAGCATTTGTAGAATTATTAACGGCTAGATTATCCTCTAATCCTGAAATTCAACCAAAAGTCACAATACCGAATATCAAGCAAATTCAACAAGTTGCTTTGCAGCAAAAAGCAACTTTAGTTCAATATTCAGTGAATAAGTCACAACTCTACATTTGGGTGGTCAAACCAACTGGTGAAGTTAAATTTCAGCAAAAAGACCTTACATCCCTGAATACACCCCTCAAAGAATTCGTAAAAAATAGCCGGTTCACTATCGGTGCTGGTGGTCGCGGAATTGATGTAGAACCAAATGAGAAGAAGCACCAAGAATCATTTTACAAGCTTTATCAGTTACTCATAGAACCAATTGCATCATATCTTCCGACAAACCCAGAGGAACGTGTTATCTTCATTCCGCATGAATCTTTGTTTTTAGTTCCTTTCCCAGCGCTACGTGATGCCAATGGTAAATACCTGATTGAAAAGCATACCATTCTTACTGCTCCAGCAATTCAAATATTAGAATTAACGCATCAGCAGCGACAAAATAAAAAAGCAACGGATGTATTAGTAGTCGGTAATCCAACAATGCCAAAAGTGGGTGTTCCACCCATGCAACTGAAACCACTAGAAGGTGCAGAAAAAGAAGCAAAAACTATTGCTCAATTCTTCAAAACTACAGCACTCATCGGTAAAGAGGCAACCGAAACAACTGTGTTGCAAAGGTTATCTAATGCCAAGATTATTCACCTTGCAACGCATGGATTACTTGATGGTTTTGATGATTTTGGGGAACGTGTACCCGGTGCTGTTGCACTCGCGCCTACATCCTCCTTGAGACAACAAGGAACTGATGGTTTACTCAGAACTACTGAAATTATTGATTTAAAGTTAAATAGTGACCTTATTGTTCTCAGTGCCTGCGATACTGGAAGAGGTGATATTACGGGTGATGGTGTGATTGGACTATCTCGTGCTTTGCTGGGTGCTGGTGCGCGTAGTGTAATTGTCTCATTGTGGTCAGTTCCTGATACTCCGACCTCAGAGTTGATGACAGAGTTTTACCACCAATGGCTTTCATATCCTGATAAAGCAAAAGCTTTACGTAATGCCATGTTGGTAACAATGAAAAAACATCCTCAGCCTATAAATTGGGCTGCATTTACGTTAATGGGTGAAGCAGAGTAGGTATATCGCTATGTCCCAGTACACGTCTTTCTACCTCAAGATTCAAAGAATTAAACAAATTTGTTTCTTTGAACTGACTTGGGGAAGTGGTCAATACCTTAATGCAGAAATTCAATATCCAGAAGAATTAATAAAATTATACAAAGACTGGCAAAAGAATTATTTGAAATTTTACCAAAATGCACTCCGAGGAAAAGTAGCAGAAACCGGTATTATCACCAAATTACAGACTGATTGGCATAACAAGTTAGTACAAGCTGAAGCCCTACTTTTATGTGAATTTTATCAATGGTTACGCAGTGCGGAATTATATGAAATTCGTGCTGCGATCGCTCGCGGTCATTCATCAATTCCGGAACAGACGACAATAGATGTTTTTCTTGCTTGTCATTGCAGCGATTTAGCACGATTACCGTGGGAAGTATGGGAAATTGGTGGAGATTTGGTGTTATCGGTAGGAAAAATTCGCATCGTGCGTCAACCACAAAATATCCATGAACCACCAGAAAATCAAAGGAGAAAAAGTTTTGGGAAAGCAAGAATTTTAACTATTTTAGGTGATGATACTGGTCTAAATTTTCAGCAAGGAAAACAAGCGTTAAAATTACTAAATAAAGTAGCTGCAACTCATATTATAGGTTGGGAACCAGGTAAAAATATTAATAAATTAAAAAGTGAGATTATCGAGGCAATAACTGACGAACGTGGTTGGGATATTTTGTTTTTCGCAGGTCATAGCAATGAAACTAATTTGACTGGAGGCGAAATCGGAATTGCTCCGAATACAGCTATATCAATTAGCGAACTTGAACAACCGCTAAAATTTGCTAAAAATCGCGGATTGCAGTTTGCTTTCTTTAACTCTTGTAAAGGTTTGAGTATTGCTAATCAACTTATAGATTGGGGATTGAGTCAAGTTGCGGTGATGCGCGAACCAATTCACAATAATGTTGCAGAAGAGTTTTGTGTAAAATTTGTGCAAGCGATCGCTGAATACAAAGATGTTCACGAGGCATTGTTAGAAGCTTCACAGTATCTTAAATCAGAAAAAAATCTCACTTATCCAAGTTCTTACCTAATTCCAACATTATTCCGTCATCCAGCTGCACCTGTCTTCCGCCTCGAACCATTTGGCATCAAAAAATGGTTGAAGCAGTTAATACCTTCGCGATGGGAAGCCACCATAATTTCTGGTTTGACATTAATCAGTGTACTACTGCCCGTGCAACACTTTTTATTAGAGCAGCGGGTGTTGGTACAAGCGATTTATCGCCACATGACGGGACAATTTGCACCTAATGCAACTCCTCCTGTAACCTTAGTGGAAATTGATGAAGAATCGATAGGCAAGGCCAGGATAGATGATCCCAAACCGATTAACCGCAAGTATTTAGCACGTTTGGTAGATAAACTTGCAGCCAGCCAAGCCAAGGTAGTTGGTATTAATTATGTCCTGAATCGGTATCAAGAGGAAAGCGATCGCATTCTTAGCAAATCTTTGCAAGCAGCGGTGCAACTCAATCGGAAGCCAACATGGTTTGTCTTTGCTATTGACCGCGATGAGAAGACAAAAAAATGGTTGAATGTCGCATCATCAATCACCAGTTCAAATTGGTCTTTGCAAGGTCATATCCACATCTACTCCGAACAAGGATACATGCAAACTTTCCCATTTGCTCCAGAAGACAATGAACCTTTATTTTTCGCCGGACTTTTGACACTTTCCCAGCAGTTGCAAGGATTATCCGACGTACCCCAACCGCAACTGAACAGCCAAAAAGATTTTTTACAGCAGATATCAGATAATCTCAAAACCAACAACGCACCAAAAACAACTTTAACCTCAGATAAATTCCGTCAACAACCGCTGACCGTTGTTAGCTATTGGCTAAAGCAATTCTGGCTGCAACCAATCGTAGATTTTTCCATTCCACCACATCAGATATACCGTTCGATTCCTGCATGGAAATTCCTAGAACACCCAACAGATCCTGATACTTTTGCACAGCAAATTGTCATTATTGCACCAGGGGGATACGGCGAAGCTGGTACTGACAAAGATGGTGAAGATAACTTCAATGTACCACGTGCGCTCGATTATTGGCGCAGCCTCGAAGAATCCCGCAGCACAATTTTAACCGGCGGAGAATATCACGCTTATATGGTACATCATTTGCTCAACGAGCGATTGATAGTACCAATTCCCGATTTGTGGCTAGTGGCAATCGCAATCTTAGTGGGTAAATTTTTGTATTTATTGCAACTTGAATACCCGCAACACCGCTGGCGGTGGATACTACTAACAAAATTCATCACAGGCAGTTATGGGTTAGCGAGTTTACAGCTTTATATTTTTTCTACTGGGTTACTTTTACCCTGGATTTTACCATCTTTAACACTGTGGATTTACATTCTACCAAATATTTTTGAAAGGAAAAGTAGATGAATAATAAGCTTATGCTGTCTGCTTTAGTATCAGCAACCGCTTTCAGCTTTTTACCTCCTACAGTTTATCTAGCAACTCATGCTCAAACAACCCAAGGAAAACAAACTTCCTTTTGGGAAACAATTGCACAAACTATACTTCGCAAACCTAAACCACCGATTAAACCACGTAAAGGCGGTTCTCGTCCCCTCATCGGCAGAGGTAACTCTAGCAATAGTGAAATGTTGTGCATGGTTTCTCCAGATGCGCCAGAGAAAATCAGAATTGTGTGGAGCGATCGCCCTTTATTTATCTGGCAAGGTAATGTCAAAGAAATTGGAATTCGTCAGCAAGGTAACACAGAAAAAGAGTGGAAGCAAAATGTTTTGAATACTAAGCATATCAGCTACACAGGCGCACCTTTACAACCTGGTCAAACATACGAATGGCGAGTATACCAAAATACTTCTTTACCAACATCACCAACTTTTGTTTTATTTCAAGTGATGGAAGCACCACAACGCAATCAAATCACAAATGAATTGAATAAATTAGAAGCACAACTAAAGGCAAAAGGTGCAGCAGAAGAAACTATTGCTCAAAAGAAAGCAGAATTTTTTGCTGGCAAGGAATTGTGGTCAGATGTCATGCAGCAAGCGTACTCCGTCAAAAATCCTTCACCTGAACTCATGAAATTAACCAAAGATATTCCCAAACAGTTGTGTAGCGACACATCTTCATCACCCGATAATGCTTCCACCCGTCGTTAAAGACTCACCTCTAGACAGGGAAGAGGAAAAAACTGCATAACCGAAACAACACCAGATATATATTCCATTCAGACATCTCGAATAACTAATCTCGATCAAGAATCAGTAGTTATGAGCCAGCAAATAAAACACCATCTTGTACAGGCGCGCATTCCAAATTTTACATATCCGACTGTAACTTTATTTTTTAGTATTTTTTTGCTCTCGCAGGTAGGAACTGCAACTGCTGGACGCTATCCGGTGGAAATAGCACAGCAGGTGGAAACCACCTCAAAACAAGCAAATGCCGCAGCAGTAGAACAAGCTATTGCTCAGTACCGACAACTATATACACAAGCAGATCAATTGAAGGCGCAAGGAACCCTTGAATCTTGGCGACAGGCGATCGCTCGATACGAACAAGCGCTTTCAATTTCGCAGCGCAAAGACATAAGAAACTCATATCCCAGAGAGGCTCGGTATCTTGAAGCTGGAACACTCGTTAATATCGGTACTGTTTATCGTAATATTTACAACTCTCAAAAGAGTTTGAGCGACAATCAAAAGGCACTAGAATATTACAAACAGGCACTAGTAGTCTACCAAACTAACTTTGCTTGGTAGTAGCCGATGCTGATAAGCTACCTAATATGCGAAGAATCAGGGTGGTCTCATGGCAAAAAAGTACCGAAGTGGATTTAAACGAAGCAGAGCTATCTCAACTGCGATAAGCGGAGCTTAACGCCTCCGGCGTATCGCTAATTAAAACAGGTAAGCACAAGGCACGAACGATTACCCGTGCAAACATTCTTTTAATGGCGAGTGAGGGTTATTCAGATAGCGCGATCGCTTCGAGCCTAAGAATTCATGTTTCGACTGTCGAGCGCACCCGAGAGAAATTTGTGGTTGGGGGACTGGAGTATGCGCTTGAAGACCGTCCTCACCCTCCAAAGCCTCATAAACTTGATGGCAAGCAAGAAGCTTTTTTGGTAGCCACCGCTTGTTCAAATGCACCCTTTATGACGAACTCGTTGGACAATGCAGCTTTTAGCAGACCAATTGGTAAACCTTGGTATAGTTGATTCTATTTCTGACGAAACAGTGCGCCAAACTCTAAAAAAAACGAAGTAAAACCCTGGTTAAAGGAACAATGGTGCATACCAGAAGTGAATGCTGAGTATGTTTTACGGATGGAAGTATGGTTTGATTTATACAACGAGCCTTATGATCCCAAGCGCCCAGTCGTCTGTTTTGATGAAACTCCATACCAACTTGTGGAAGAAGTTAGACAACCTTTAGCGCCCGAACCAGATCAACCAGAGCGTTATGACTACGAGTATAAGCGTAACGGTAGTGTTAATCTATTTGCATATTTTCAACCATTAACAGGGTGGCGACACATCGAAGTTACAAAACAGCGCACAAAGGCAGATTTTGCAAAACAAATGCTCATATTTGGTTGACATTTATTACCGAGATACTGATGTAATTCGTTTGGTAGTTGACAACCTAAACATACACAATCCAGCAGCGTTGTATGAAGTTTTTGAGCCTGCCGAAGCACGTAGGATTGTTCAAAAACTAGAGTTGCATTATACCCCAAAACATGCCAGTTGGTAGTACCAACCGATTTGGCATACATCATGTATACATCTGGTACTACAGGAGATCCGAAGGGAGTTATGATCTCCCACCAAGGTGTTGTCAACTATCTGAATTTTCTAATCAATACTTACGATATAAGCAGTACAGATACTGTAATTCAACTTGCTGCTCTTTCGTATGATTCATCAGTGCGGGAGATATTTGAACCACTTGTTGTGGGGGCGAAAGTTCTAGTTCTTAAATATAAAGAGGCTAAGGATCCCGCAGCTTTACTTTCCGCGATCCAAAAATATCATGTTACCTGTATTCTAAGTATTGTCCCGACAATGTTACGGGCATTGATTCAACAGATTCAAGATCATGATAAATCTGTTGACTCTTTGAGGGTTGTCTTAGTAGCCGGGGAAGCTTTGCACTTATCCGATTGCGAAAAAGCATTTTTAGTTTTGAATGAGAATACATTATTAGTAAATCAATATGGTTTGACTGAATGTACGATGACCCAAAGCTATTATTGCGTCAATCGGTCTTTACTCGTAGAAAGTAACAGTCATATCGCTGTGATCGGAAAACCTATTCCCAATACCCAGATTTATATTCTCAACGACCAACTCGGTCTTGTTCCAATTGGTAAAGCGGGAGAAATATATATTAGCGGAGTAGGTCTAGCTAGAGGCTATCTTAATCGTCCAGACTTGACAGCAGAGCGTTTTATTCCGAATCCGTTTAGTACAGTCCCAGGATCTCGTCTTTACAGAACGGGAGATTTGGGTCGATATCTAGCTGACGGAAATCTTGAATTTCTTGGTCGTGTCGATAATCAGGTAAAAATCAATGGAATTCGTGTTGAATTGGCTGAGATAGAGGCGGTGTTAAGCCAGCATCCATCTATTCAATCAATCACCGTTCTACTGCGAGAAGATAGACCCGGTGATAAACGCTTAGTTGCTTATGCTGTTTTCCATGAAAAGCAAACAGCTTGTATTCCTGAGCTACGCAGCTTTTTAATTGAGAAGTTGCCACTTTACATGATACCCTCAGTCTTCGTCATTCTGGACTCGATGCCACTAACACCAACTGGCAAAATCAATCGTCATCAGTTACCACCGCCTGCTCAAAACAGATCCGATTTATCAAATGTATTTGTAGCACCTCGAACTGAGTTAGAAGTTTTTATTGCCAATCTTTGGCAAGACATATTGAATATAAAGGAAATAGGAATTTATGACAATTTCTTTGAATTAGGAGGAGATTCAATTAAAGGTTTATTTTTGATAAACAAGCTTCAAGAAAGATTAAGACAAACTGTTCATGTGGTGTTGCTATTTGATGCTCCATGTATTGCTGATTTTAGCAATATTATCAAAAAAAATTATCCGGATACAGTGAAAAAACTGTGGAATCTTGAAGAAAATTATGGCAGTTTGAGTAGCAACAATTCCTCACAAAATGACAGGATAGATGAACGTAAAGTATTACAGCTAAGGCAACTTATAAAAACACTTGCACCCCGTGAACTAGGGAGTGAAAATGAGTCAACAAAAAATCCTCAAGCAATTTTTATTTTATGTCCACCTCGTTCTGGCTCGACTTTGTTTAGAGTTATGCACTGTACTCCCAAGTTCGTTCCCAGGCACACTACGTTTGCTCGATTGAGCGTGGTGTTGTCTCCTTTTAACCACTGATAAATCCCTATCAGGGATTGGAATCTCATCGCATTGGAACGAAACCTGCCTTTTCAACAATCTGCTGACCTTCTTTGGACACTAACATATTGACGTAGGCTTCTCCAGCGAGTTGATCCATAGTGCCGTCCTGACGAAACAAAATAAACCGACGCCGGGTAAGGGGATAAGAGCCATCCCTGATCGCGGCAGCATTAATCCGCTTGCCATCATTTATGAAGGGTTGCACATATTCTTGGGTGTTAACTTTAGAAATAGCAATGAGGCGGATTGTTTGTTGAGCGACAATTACTGCATTTAGTCCAACAGAAATCCCTCCGGGGGTTGAAGCAACCTTACGAATAGATTCAGTGGAAGTACGAGCGAACTGCACCCTGGAACTGATTTGCCCAACTTCTTGCCCAAGAAGCTCACTCAATATATTGGAAGCATTAGGATCTCTGGCGATTGATAAAGGCGCATTAGAACGCATGGATAACTTTATGAAAGCCCCCTTTAGACCATCGACAAGACCCGCCAAAAAGGCTTGTCATGGGTTGTCGCCGGGGAGTTGAGAGAAATGTGTAACTATATAATGTTCCAAATCACGACGAGCGACTCTCCTTGCTCTGCCAACTTTTGGAGCATGAAGCTTTCCTGAACGAATTGCCTCTCTCAAATGCTGTTGGGAAAGTCCTGTAAGTGCTTGTACCTCTTTAAGGGTTAGCAGTAATTTTTGTTCAACAGGAGCAGTGGGGCGGCGTTTATGTTCTTGGCGCTCAATGACTAATTCAATCGCAGCTACTAAAGCCTCAACCACCATCTCTCCGACCAGGTGTTGCTGTATTGCTGCGGCTTGTTGGGGTAGCGAGGAATTTGTCGTCGGTTCAGGAACAGTACGATGCACAGGAGCAATAAGCTCTTGTTTGAATGCCTTTACCTCGTCATTATCATACAAAGCTTCTCTGCCATGCTTACCTTGTACATACTGTATGTGAAGCTTCCCCTGCTGAACATAACGTTCAACCGCCCTTGTAGAAACTCCAAGATACTGCGCTGCTTCTTTCTTGTTCACTGCCGCCCCCTCCCGATATGCGCCCGACACATACGACAATACTATCTGTCGGGGGTGTAAATACAATACGCCTGCTACCGGTATCGACGAAATCAATATAAGTTTTGTCGTGGGTTGGCAGTGTTACGAGCAATAGCTTTGTCATAAGCCCTTCGGGCTGGGGAAAGGTTAAAGGGTTTTGGGGTAAGGTATTTTTCATCTCTAACATTCCCCCTTCCCATGCACCCCTTTCTCGGTCATGCTCCGACAGTTTAGGAAGCGCGTGCGTGTCGGAGGCAAGTCTCTTCATGCTCTTATTTGGTGTTTCTACTGGTGGCTCTCGACTCTTGTCGGCAGTCAGCTTAAGTATTAATACTCAAGAATGCTTCTTTGTGGTTAGAATCTTCAATCAAAATAAGCCTTGTGTAGAAGTTACTTAGTCGTGAGAATACATCAATAATTGTGAGCGCATGAATTCTTTGAGGATTGGTAATAAATATTGACAATACCAAAACAGTCAAAGTGCTTATATAGGCTATATCGCAGCTTGATTGTAGTGCTGAAATTAGATGATTTGTAGCGCCCGATTTTTAGGCAAGAAATTAATTATTGTAGTCACTACGATATTGTATTGAACTATTACCAAATAAACTGTCAATCGGTTATTAAAAATGGACAAGAGGGTATAAGCAGGGGCTATGCGTATCCCAGAGATTCATAAGTATTTTCTTACTCAATTTTACCCCTACATAGGGTATATGTAAGTGTTACACAGGGAATGTTGAATCTAACTCTACTTCATACCCCACTTGACCCCTATGGATCACATTCATACCAATCAAAAAATTTTTTGTGCAGGATTTGATAATGGTTACGGCAGCATCAAATTACTTGTCGATGGTTTTGAAGTCCTTCGCGTCCCCAGTTACATTTCAAGAGAAGAAATGGAAGACGTGCCCGGAAGGGTAGTTTTTCAAGGTACAGCTTACACAGTTGGAGAGTCCGCTTTTCGTACAGGTTATCACTTTGACCGCAACACCGACAACAACTCTAACAAAGTTAACAATGCGCTGGTGACATTGTTGGGTGCATTAGCGCATCTGCCACACCGCAAGACTTGGCATTTAAAGTTAGTCGTTAGCTTACATGATGTTGGTCACTCGCTTCGCTCGAATTCAAAATTCAAAATTCAAAATTCAAAATTAATAGCTCTGCATTGAAAGTACCAATTCTCAATTCATTTTAGTACATTAGCATTAGCACATGATATAATTATTAATCTAGTAACTCATAATGTTTCTATGAGCCAGCAGGTAGATATCACAGAAAGAACATTCAAATTTGCTGTAAGAATAGTTAATTTGTGTAAAGTTCTTGATGAAAACCCTGGAGTAGGAAGAGTGCTTTATAAACAATTGTTGCGCTCTGGAACATCTATTGGAGCTAACGTAGAAGAATCTCAATCTGCACAAAGCAAAGCTGATTTTATTAGCAAGCTGGAAATTGCACTTAAAGAATCCAAAGAAACTAAATATTGGTTAAAAATCTTAATTGCTACCAATATTCTCGAAGAAAATCGTTTGTTATCACTATTAGCTGAAAACGAAGAAATAATAAAAATAATTGCTGCAATTATAGTCAAAACAAAGCAAAAATACTCTAAATAATTTTGAATTTTGAATTTTGAATTTTGAATTGTTTCAACCCCATAGGTGTAGAAATTCTTATTGATGATATCTCCAAAAAGATGAAAAGTATTAATGGTGGAAAGATTGGAGATGTTGCAAAAATTCGATTCTGTTTAGAAATGGGGCATACCAAATATAGCCGTGACATCGATATCAAAGATGTTTACAGCACTTGTCTGAAAGACTGGTATGAAAAATATCTGAAAAAAACTGTTAATCTCGCGCTTGATGCCAAACACACTGGGGATGAAATTTGGGCGATTGGTGGTGGGTGCTTACTACCAGGATTTAAGAAACTCCTTGAAAAGAATGGTTTCAAGATTCTGGACAATCCGGTAGAAGCTAATGCTTCTGGACTCCTAGAAATGGCTCGTGCCATTGTGAAAAAGCATTAATAGCACATGACCTACGGTAGTAACAATGGCAGACAAACAAGACAAAGCCCCCGAAAAAGTTCGTATAAAAGATAGTTACCGTGATCGCATAGAAGCAGAATCACAGCTACTAGGTAAAAGTTACTTGGAGACGCTTTACTTCATCATTGATTGTTATTTCGCTTTCAAGAAAGGCGCATTCCCAATGCAGCAACCACTACCAAATAACACACAACCAACCCGAATTCACTCAAATCACCGTGCGATTGCTTCATCAGATAATACTCCAGTTAAGTCCCAACCTCAAAAGGAAGATAATGGTGGAGAGACTTTTACACTCGATTGGGATTTGTAGGTGCGCGTGTTTGGTGAATGGGGAGAGTAGCGATCGCGAACTGTGCGCCCCGGATGCCCCAACCGCACGAGCGAGAGCGCTTCGCGGAGTGAAGTTTTCACCCCGTGGAAAAAACCTGCACTGGTACCGCAACCATGCATGGCTTATTGCCTTGCCAACCAGATTTTGGGTAAGGGTTCTCACGCGCGAGCGGGATTTTCGCAGCAATACTGAGAATAGTCGCAGTAAGCCCGCTCGTTTTGAGTGTCTTTGCGCGTTTTGTGTAGAAAGCGTGCGTCCCCAAGCGATGCTGCAACGCCTACTACATACTCTACAAACAGTGAATCAGAAAAACTATTGAGGAGTTTTGAGTTATAAATTATACCCATCTCCTGTAAATCTAGGTATCCCCTATCCATTGCAAAAATTATCAACTCTGATATCTCGCCAAATCTGGGAAACTTGCCATCCTGAGTTACCAACAGATTGGACTAAAGGAT
>JBHYDF010000041.1:0-49322 GCA_051861145.1 Nostocaceae cyanobacterium | reverse complement strand
CCATTAACCATTAACCATTAACCATTAACCATTAACCATTAACCATTAACCATATGATAAATCAAACAAAATTTGAAATACGAACAGTTACAACCCCAGCAGAAAAGGAAATGTTTTTAGATGTTCCAGCTAGGGTATATGGCAATGACCCTAACTGGGTGCCACCTTTACGTAGTAGTATTAGCAAGCAGTTTCAGCCTACAAATCCCTTCTTTCAGTACGGTAAACTACAACAATTTATCGCTGTATCTCAAGCAAACAAATCTCAGGCGGTAGGACGCATTGTTGCCGCAGTAAATCAACGCTTGATAGACCGTGAAGGCAAAAATATCGGTTTAATTGGCTTTTTTGAATGTATTCAAGATTTTAGTGTCGCCCAAGCCTTATTAGATATTGCCTGTAACTGGCTACGAGAAGAAGGGATGAGCATAGCTAGAGGGCCAATTGATTTAGCCACTCATAATAATTGTCTATTTTTAGTTGATGGATTTGATTCACCGCCAATGGTGATGACGTCCTATAATCCCCCCTACTACCCAGAGTTTATGGAGAAGGATGGCTGGTATAAAGCTAAGGATGCTTATGGTTATGATTTTCCCTTAGATAAACCTTTACCAGAGGAATTTACAAAAGCCTATCGTATTGCTTGTAAATCTGGTGTTAGCTTTCGTCCAATTGCCACTAAAGGTGAAGCATTCGAGCAAGATGCTAAAAGTATTTATTATCTCCTGAATACTACCTTTGCTCATAACTGGAGCTTTACACCCCGCACTCAAGAAGAATTTCTGGAAGAAGCTAAAGACTTGCAGGATTTGATAGACCCGGATGTATTTCCCATTGCAGAATATAACGGGAAAATGGTCGGCTTTTTTATGGGTTTACCTGACTATAATATTCCCCTGAAATACGTCAATGGAAAATTGAATTGGTTAGGAATTCTCAAGTTTCTTTGGTATCGCCGCCAAATTAATCAAGGACGAGTGATTGTGATTTGTTCTCTACCAGAATATCGCCGGAAAATGGTGCCTCTAGCCTTAATTTATTTGGGAATGCAAGGTGGAATAAAAAAGGGTAAACCTTATCAAAGAGCAGAACTTTCTTGGGTTTACGAAGATAATTTTCCTTCTCGCAAATTAATCGAAGCATCTGGCGGTAAGATTTACAAAACATACCGAATTTACGAAAAAGTTTTATGAAGGCGCTAGTTACAGGAGCCAGTGGATTTACAGGTTCTCATTTAATACAAGCTCTACAAAATCAAGGTTATACTGTCGTTGGCTTAGTACGTAAATCTAGCAATTTAGCACGTATTAAAAATTATCATGTGCAATTAATTTACGGTGATATTACTGACCGGAATGCACTGCGAGAGGCAATGACAGGTACAGACACAGTTTTTCACACCGCTGCTTATGTAGAGCTAGGACTAGTCAACGAAGCCGAGATGGAGCGGGTGAACGTAGAGGGTACACGGGCTGTGCTGGAAGTTGCTCAGGAACTAGGTGTATCCAAAATAGTTTACTGTAGTACGATTGGTGTATTTGGCGACACTCAAGGGCAAGTTGTCAATGAAACTTTTCAAAGAACACAAACAGACTTTTCCTCAGCCTACGATCGCACTAAATACCAAGCCCAAAAATTAGTAGATGAATTTGCCAAACGTGGACTTCCTGTTGTTAGCATTCTTCCTTCGGGAATATTTGGCCCGGATGACCCCCATTTTGGCCCGGTAATACAGCAATTTCTCAAAGGAAAATTAAAGCTGTGGGCAGGAGGCGATCGCATAACTGGTATTGTGCATGTAGATGATTTAGCTTCTGCGATGATTTTGGCAGCAGAAAAAGGTAAACCAGGAGACTACTATATTATTTCTGCTGGTGAACTTACCACCCGTGAAATGTTTGAGACTCTCTCGCAAGCAACAGGTATTCCAGTCCCTGGCGAAGCTCCAAAACCCTTGGTGAGACTGCTGGGTAACATACTTGATCCTATCGGACGCTTTTTCAAATGGCAACCACCCCTTAGCCGCGAACGTGTTCATTATATTTATGACCGTTGTGTTCGGGTTGATGCTAGTAAAGCCTGTAATGAACTCGGTTGGCAACCCCGCTCAGTATCAGAAATTATACTGGAGGGAAAATTAATTTAATCTCACGCCAAGACGCAAAGACGCAAAGAAAATCTTAAAGCATGTTTGAAAAGTTTTGGGCGAATATAATTCGCTACTACACAAACCAAGTCCGCCTGCGCGGACTAACACAAAATTAGGGTTTTTCAACCTGGGTCGGCTTGTGGTTTTGTCTGTATAGGCGCGATTTTTAATCGCCAGGGACGGTATTAATTTAGACTTTTCAAACAACCTCTTAGCGTCTTGGCACGGACAGTTCGCTCAAGTCGGGAAACCCGCCCACGCGACTGTCCTTGTCTTTGCGTGAGCTTTTCATATCTAAAATTAGTAATACCTTTTAATAAGCGATCGCCCTAAAGATAGTTGATGTTAAGTACTATCTAAATATAGAGGGCAATAAAAGGTGTGATCAGTCATGCTGGAAATTAGGACAATAAGTCATTCCGGAGGTATGCTATGGCGATCGCTCTCAATCACACCATAGTACCCGCACACGATAAAGAAGCATCAGCAAAATTCTTTGCTCACATCTTTGGTCTAAAAGTTGAGTCTGTTGGTCCCTTCGCTGCTGTACGTGTCAATGATACATTGACTCTCGATTTTGCAGATAGAGAGAAATTTGAATCACATCATTACGCATTTCATGTCAGTGATGACGAATTTGATGCTATCTTCGCGCGGGTTAAAGAAGCGGGACTTGAATACAGTAGCGACCCCATGCACCAGAACAAAGGTCAATTTAACTATAGAAAAGGAGGTCGGGGTTTCTATTTTTATGACCCAAACGGTCATAATTTAGAACTGTTGACCCGTGCATAGATTTTGGATTTTAGATTTTAGATTTTAGATTCTTTGCACGGATAAATCTGCTTGCTCTCAAATTTTAGATTATTCCGATAGATGAAACATTTTTCTTGGTTTTGTTTCAATCCAAAATCCAAAATCCAAAATCCAAAATCCAAAATCTAAAATTGGTTTCCTGTTTATTTTTTTACAAGAATATAGGCTGTAGCATATTCAGGCATTTGCCTGATATGCTGCCCAAAATCTTGTCTATCCTTAAAAATACCTGCTAAGAAATCCAGTTGATAAAGATTGGGTAAAAATGCTCCACCTGTATCTGCGACTATTCCCATTTGCAGGTGTTTACGTCCAGCTTTAGGATACTCAAGAACAACAATTTTACCTAAACCAACATTTAGGACATCTCCAGCAAAAGTCACTCCTGGTTTAACGGAAATTTTCGCATCTATCTTATACCCATAGCCTTTAATCGCATCAACCTTCCTAAAATACCAATACCGCTTTTGCGCTCTGGGTGCTACTCCCTTAACGTAAGGCATTTCATTATTTTTATCTACATTAAAAAATGCCTTTGAACCATCGGTAAAATTAATTAGTATTGTTCCCTGCATTAATGCTTCTTCTAAACCTTCGCGGGTAAGATAAGCAAGAGGTTTAACTTTTCCAAATTCTTTACCACCACGTTCGTAAATACCTGATAAAACATCCTGCTTTGTGTATTTAGTGTAGAATTTTTCGTTACTTAAGTTATCTTTTAAGCTATAGATTGGTGTATTAAAAGTAGAGGTTTTCTTATGAGAACCAGGATGGGTAAAGACTGCATATTTGGTAATCCTTAATTTTTTCTGCTTAGGTTTTTGTGGATTATAGGCAGACCACTTGATAACCCGAAAATTAGCGTTGATAAAATTAGGGTCTTGCAAACGAGTAGTTTTGCTATTTTTGGCAATATCCTCTTGCAAAACAGTAATCATGAAATCCAAAGTTTTGATAACATCTTCTACAGTAACTCCTTGAGTACCCAGTAATCCTGTACGCATAATACTTGGATCTTGGGAAGCGTGGTCTTGAAAATATTTTCTCGTATTGACGAGAACGCTTAGTAAGTCTGCTTGTTTGAAATTAATCTTGGTAGTTGGCAGTTTCCCGGAAGTGAAAACCTGACTACCATTAACGCTAAATTTATATTTTTGTAACTCATCAATCACTTTATAAGGTGCTGATGCTTGGGTGTTTTGTTTGCTTTTATTTTCAGCAAATGTAGGCTTAATAGTTAAAGCATTCTCTAAGCTTGTAGCTAGTATAGGAGGTGCTTGATTTGAACTTTGGGAAATCTGCGCCTGTTCAGTTTTGGATATATTATGTTCAGGTGGGTGTTGTTGAGCTAGGTGTTTATTTTTTGACTGAGTATATGCATAGCTACCGGCTGAACTGACAAGTAATATGGCGGCAAAACCCAGTGTCAGGCGAAGTTTGGGGCTAAATAACATACTTATAGGTTGGAGAATGAATTTCTATTGTTGGCTTTTCTCCGGACTATGGATGATTTTGCCACAAGCAACACAAATAGTGACGTTAGCGAACAAAAATTTTTAGCATTGAGTGCGATCGCCCATAATTTAAAGGGGCTACACCATTTTAGATTTTAGATTTTGTATTTTAGATTGCAAAAACCTTGCTGCATAGTACTGTTTTTGCAACCCTCCTGTTGCAAATAATTTTCCAGATGCCATAGCAATTATATTTGATTTGTGAGAACTGGGAGACCTCAGAAACCCGGTTTCTTAACTCTCACAAATGATTTAGGATTACTATATTACATTTGTTTTACAGCTTTTTGATGGACATATCTCCTAACTCTCAAGAATGGCTAACTGTATTAGGTTATTTAGGATTCACGGTTTTTATCATGTGCTGCGTGTTTGCCACACAAAAGAAATGATTGACTAGTATTAATAATTACTGTGAAAGTAACTACATATTAATTCGCCTGGATCGTTGCGCTCAAATGACAAAACATTCCCGTGTTTTTGTACCCTGACTTTTGAGCGACAGTTGTAAATCTCAATCGGTCTTTTTACTCCGTCCACACTTACGGCTGCTCTGTATTCCCAGTAATTTTTGGCACTTCTTTTGATGCTGAGAATACAAATTTGATGACCATTCCAATTACGGCAAACTGACGCCACAGCAGGAAGCGCCACAAAATTAGAGAGTATCAATAGCAGTACAAAGACAACGCATTTCTTCATTCTGATGTTTCTACTAATTTGCCTTGAATTACAGCCATTTTCAGGTGAACATACCACAGGATATTGTAGGAGGTTCAGGCGCTTCTAGGAGTGATGGTGGCAATTTTCAGGTGAACATACTACAAGATATTGTAGGGGCGGGTTTTGTTTCAATCTCAAATTAAAGCCAAAAGGATCTCTGCTAAACCCGCCCCTACAAAAAATCGTGATTCAAAAAAGGCACAACAAATATTGAAAATCCTTCTTTCCCTAACCCCTAACCCCTAGCCCCTAGGGCGTGTTTTCAAACTGTGAGATCCCCCCTACCCCCCTTAAAAAGGGGGGAAAATCTTTTCAAAGTCCCCCTTTTTAAGGGGGATTTAGGGGGATCGCAACGTTACCCAATCGCGTAAAGAATAGTTTGAAAACACGCCCTAGCCCCTAGCTTGCGGTTGTTCAAAAGCATAAATATCTTTAATAACTTGCACCCAACCGTCAGAGACAGATTCCCAAATGCGATCGCCTTTTTCTTTGCTTGCAACTGTCGGATCGCCAACAACGCCGCTTTTACTCAAGTCCCGTGTTACCCAAGCAAAGCTTAATTTACCTTCCATACTTAGCAAACTATTTTCTGGCGGTTCGGGAGGATACTCGGCAATTGCTTTGTCCATTTTTACCTGTTCTGGCAAAATAGCCAGCATAATACTAGTTTCTGCATCTCCTGCATGAATGCCTAATTGTTTTTCTTTAGGTGATAGTAATTCCCAGGTAATATGTGGTACTCGCCAAGTGAAAAGCGGAAACACCAAAAAGTCACTATACTTGACATGCAAATCCCGCGCAACAATTTCCATTACCTGCGGTTGTCCACCGTGGGAGTTCATTAATACTAGTTTTCTAAATCCGGCACGGTAAAGACTTTCTCCTACTTCTATTAGTGTTGCTAAGAGAGTTTCCGCACTCAGGGTAATTGTACCCGGAAAGTGCCAATGCTCGTTAGATTTACCGTAATAAAGTGTTGGTAAGGCATAAGCAGCAATACTTGCATCAAGCTTGGACAAAGCTTTTCCTAATACCGCTACACCAATCGCAGCATCCACAATTAACGGTAGATGGGGACCATGTTGTTCTATTGCTCCTACTGGTTGAATTATTACCACATTTTCTTTGTTTGGCATTGCCTGGATATCAGTCCAAGTGAGGTAGGGAAAAAAGCGTTCTGGAGGAATAAAGCTGTGCATATACAATGAAAAAATCAAAAGTCAAAATAATACAAATTAAATTAATTTTACTCATCTTTCTTAACAAAGACTTTACCTTAATTAGTGACAATGATAATTAGCAAGCTCTAAATCATACGAAGAGAAACCAGATGGAAAGCAATGACAATATCCGCACTTTATCGGTTGATATTGGCGGTAGTGGTGTCAAGGTAATTGTTTTGGATCTGAAGGGAAACCCCTTAACTCGAAGAGAACGTTTGGAAACACCCCGACCCGCTAAACCGGAAGTTGTGATTAATGCCATTGCAGCCTTAGCGGGTACTCAAGGCGAATATCATCGGGTTTCGGTGGGTTTTCCTGGTGTGGTACGTTCTGGGGTGACGGAAACTGCGGTAAACTTAGACCCAGATTGGATCGGGTTTAATTTTGCAACGGCTTTGTCACAGCGTTTAGGCAAGCCTGTACGGGTAATTAATGATGCAGATATGCAGGGTTTAGGAGCGATCGCAGGTCTTGGTGTGGAATTAGTAATTACTCTGGGTACCGGGTTTGGTTCGGCTTTGTTTGTGGATGGTAAACTCGTGCCAAATTTGGAAATGGGACATCATCGCTTTAGAAAAGGCGAAACTTACGAACAACAGCTAGGACGTGCGACGCTAGACAAGGTTGGAGACAAAAAATGGAACTTGCGCTTACAGAAGGCGATCGCATCTTTGCAACATTTGTTTAACTATGATTACCTCTACATTGGTGGCGGTGAAGCACCAAGGATAAAAATTCATCTGCCAGCAAATGTAAAAATTATTCCTAACATCACCGGCTTATTAGGTGGAATTGCTTTGTGGCGAGATTAGTTGCTCAAGGAAATGGGGAGTAGGGAGTGGGGAGTGGGGAATGGGGGAAAAGTGATTTTTATACTTGTTTGTGTATTTTGTACATAGAGTTTGTCTGGAAGAAAGAAGTTTTTTATTGATGGAAAAATAAAAAATTCTGATTAAATACCTCTATCTTCTTCTGGAGATTTCTTCTTTCTTGTTTCCTGCAACCTGCAATTTTTCTCCAAAAACAAAAAAACATTCGCTATTTTTTGATTAAGATTAGGTTATCATAAACATCGGATATCACTTACGTACATCTTGAAGTAGTCAAAAAGCCATTGCAAAACCCACACAACATTCAAGTAGGAGATGAAGTTTTGATTCTACGTCCAGCTTATGTAGCTGGAAAAATTGGAATCGTCTGCGGTAGAGAAGTAGTATCAGACGGTCAACCTAGCGATCGCTGGCTCATCCAAGTGGATTCAGAAAATATAGTTATCTCCCTCAGCCAAGATGAATTTCAGGTGATTCCCCAGCATAAAGAGTAATTTTACTTTTTTTCTAGCGGTTCGCCATTATTGATACCTAGCTCTTTTTTGCTGCGTTTTAACTCTTTCCACAACGCCTTAATTTGCTTGTAGGCTTCTTCAGGAGAGAGCTTTCCTGATGCGACAAAATTAGTAATATAGCCTATTTTTTGAGCAAATTGCTGGAGTTTGGCGTTAAAGGCTACGTTTTCAGGCTTATTTTCACCATGATAGCGGCTATGAGGATAGAGAAAATTGTCTTTATCTTCTTGGTTAGGCTGTGTCATCGATAATAACCCTTGACAATTATTTTTAATTTATCACCTTAACCTATTCTTAACTTTAGTTCGAGTTTTTACAACATAGTTTCATTCAAATTCCGTAACATCCCTCTGAAGACATAAGTTAAAAGACATATATATAAAGATTTACGCATTCAAAAGCCAGAATCATTGTTGATTGTATATGGTTAATATACAGTTATTACAGGGTTAATAGTTGATGGTTGATGGTCAATGGTTGATGGTCAATGGTTGATGGTTAATGGTTAATGGTTGATGGTTAATGGTTAATGGTTAATGGTTGATGGTTAATGGTTGATGGTTACATAGCCATGAACCATGAACCATGAACTATGAACCATCAACCATGAACTATGAACGGAATCCCCCAACGTATATAAAGGGGAGTGAGTCAACTGTCAACCTAGCGAAAGATGCACCAACGCTAAATCAATTTCATAGATCGTAAGGAGAGGGTAGGAATGATAAACAATGCAATTAAAGCCAATTAATCAGCAAGTAGTCGCCGTAGTTGGCGCTTCTAGTGGTATCGGACGGGAAACAGCGCTCAAGTTTGCAAGGCGTGGTGCAAAGGTGGTAGTTGCGGCTCGCGGTGAACCTGGACTAAAGTCTTTGGTAGAGGAGATTCACAGTTTTGGTGGTGAGGCTGTATATATAATTGCCGATGTGAGTGAGTTTGAACAGGTAAAAGCGATCGCTGACAAAACTGTAGAACAATACGGACGTTTAGATACTTGGGTTCATGCTGCTGCTACAGGTGTAATTGCACCTTTCGAGAAAATTACACCGGAGGAATTTAAACGCGTAATAGATGTTACTTTGATGGGGCAAGTCTACGGTGCAATGGCGGCGCTACCCCATTTGAAAAAAGAGGGGCGTGGGGCTTTAATACATATATCTTCAATGGAAGGTAGGCGCAGTTTACCCCTGCAAAGTCCCTATTGTTCTGCCAAGCATGGTTTGGAAGGTTTCTTGGAAGCCTTGCGTGTTGAGTTGCAGTACGAAAAATTACCCATCAGCGTTACTTCCATATTGCCTGCGGTAATCAATACACCTTACTACAACAAGGTTCGCACGAAGCTAGGAGTTAAACCTACTGGTATACCTCCATACTATCAACCTAGCCTTGTTGCTGATGCCATTCTCTATGCTGCCGAACACCCTACACGGGATTTTATTGTTGGGGATGTGGGCAGGGTGTTAGATGTGCTGCAAAAAGTTTCGCCTTCCTTAGTAGATTTACTGTTATCGGTGGTCGGCATTCCCGGTCAGTATACGGGTGAGCCAAAGTCAGAAGACGCGCCAGATGACCTTTTTGCACCAGTTCCAGGCTACGATCGCGTAGAAGGGGACTTTAGCAAGTTGGTGATACCCTCCTTTTTAGATTGGTTGGATATGAATCCGCAGTTGAAATGGGGGGCGTTAACATTGGGAGTGTTGGGTATTGCAGCGTTTTTGGGCGCGTGGCGTCAGGAGAGTGAGCTTTAAATCATCCGTTTGAAATCCGCCGAAAAAGGTAGTATAGAGATACTAGATTATCTTTAAACACATTATGGCGTTTATGTCAACATGTAAGCTGGAGAAAATCTAGTTCAAAAGCTTTTTTCAGGAGGCTATAATGAACGCCACCGAACGAATAATGCCGCCTAATTTTACTACCTTATCGGCGGTCGAGCCGAAGCCAGTCGCGCTAACTAAAGAGACAATCTATCAGGAAAACACGCCCTTCGAGAATTTTCTCTTTGCACTGGCGCATCAACAACCACAACGAGCGATCGCATTGTTAAACGAATGGATTGAGACATTACCATCTTACGATGGACCAGTTGATGGAACAGATGTAGTATTGCCTGGCGTTAAAGCACCTATTGATATCCCTCGCCACTGGATTGAAAAGCCAGTCCACTTTCTTCCTGGTGGTTTTGCCAATCCCAAAATTCCACGTATCATATATATAGCTAGAAACCAGTATTTTTTCTGTCAAGAAGCAAATATCAAAGAATGGTTGTGGAAGGTTCACAGCGGAAAATCTCCACAGCGCATACTTGATATGGGATGCGGCACCGGGACGACAACCTTTGTTTACGGCGAACTCTTCCCTAATGCAGAGGTCATCGGTATAGATTTAAGCGCTCCTCTCATCCGCTTTTGTCGGGAATGGAAAAACCAACGCGGAGCGAGTAACGTGTCATTCTATCAAGAAAACGCTGAGGCGACACACTGGGCAGACTCAAGCTTTGATATTGTACACTTCACCTACGTACTACATGAAATGCCCATCCTCAATGCTCGCAAAGTTTTGCAAGAAATGTACCGATTGCTAAAACCGGGCGGGACTTTCAGCGCGATGGAAGTCATGTACGATGAAACACCAGAGGAACGTGAGGCGCGGGTGAAGCGGAGTCCTGCTGCTGAACCATTCCTGGAGGAGTATATGCAACTTAATTTGCCAAAAGCTATAGGTGAAGTTGGTTTTCAGCAAATAGAGTGGCACTATGCCAACAAATTCCCTAGTAGTGACGGAATGTTCCTAACTGCGAAAAAGCCGACTAACTGATACTCAAACAGGATTTACATCTAAATGTGAGTCGGATTTGTCGTATTTAGCTGTACCATACAATAGACTTATTACAAAAATCCAGTTTTACGGTAATAACAACCACAGATAGACACAGATGGACACAGATAAATTGAGTTATCTGTGTCCACCCCCCTCTATCCCCCCTCTTGAGGGGGGAAGACAGAGGAAAAACTTTTATTTATTGTCCATCTGTGGTTCATTTTAATTCATATAGCTACGTGATTTTGGATTTACAAGCCGTGTTTTGTAATGGTTTCAAAAATCCATTTGTAGCAAACATTTTTCAAATTGGTATGATTTATCGCATCAACTTGTACAGTCTCGGCTTTTCAGGAATAATCATTATTAACTAGGTTAACTGAAGTAAGTTAAATACGCAGAAACCCGGTTTGTTGAAGAAACCGGGTTTCTCAGAGGTCATTTATAAAGAAAATCTGATCCCCCCAACCCCCCTTAAAAAGGGGGGCTAGTAATTATTTCTCCCCCCTTTTTAAGGGGGGATTAAGGGGGGATCTAGGATGAAACTAAGGTTTAGAGGCTTAATATTTACTTTATAAATGGTTTCTCACACAAAGCATTTTACGTTTAATTATGTCTTGTGATTTATGAGTAATCAAACAAGAGTCAATCAACCTGGTTTAGTATTCACACCAGGCCCTGAAGGCTGGTGGGATTCCGAACGTGTTTCCTCACCCAATGTCATGCACTGTGCTGATGGAAGTTGGAAAATGTGGTATTACGGTCGGGATGCTAGCTTTGACCGAGAAATTAACTTGCCTACAGGCCGCTGTGGTTTGGCAACTTCCGCCGACGGTGTTCACTGGGAAAGGGTAAGGGGTTCTCTGACAATGGGTGCTGTCTTTGAGCCAAGTCCAGATCCAAATCGATTTGACTCAGCCCATGTGGGGGTGAGTAATGTGACATACTTTGATGGTCTTTATTGGATGTGGTATCTCGGTGGCGATCGCACAGTTTTAGAGGTAGGAAAATTTCAAGCCAAAGGTATCCAAATGCGTCCCGGTTGTGCAATCTCTCGAGATGGTATTAACTGGGTGCGCTTGGAAGGCCCTTACCGAGGAGCATTCCTAGATATTGGTAAAGCGGGAGAGTTTGACGCCCTGTTCTGTGCTTGGCCACAAGTACTGTGGGATGACGATGGTACTTGGAAAATGTATTACCACACCCTCAACCCAGAGTTAGGATTTCTCGCGGGATTAGCGGTATCTACTGATGGTTTCCGTTGGGAAAAAGTTGGTCAGATTTTGGGGCCAGGTGAGCCAGGTAGCTTTGACGAACGGGGTATTGCCACTCGCTATGTACTAAAGATAAATAATCAGTACGTAATGTTTTACGAAGGAGTCAACCGTAGTGCATACCACTCAATCGGAGTTGCCACATCTGATGACGGTATTCATTGGCAAAAGTATGAAGGTGAGCAACCTGGTAGTCCTGTGTTTAGCCATGCCGAAAAGGGTTCTGGGTGTTGGGATGCACGGGCTGTTGGTACTCCTTGTGTAGTGCCGATGGATGATGGGAGTTTCCGTATGTACTATATCGGTGCTAACGAAGGCGGCTATGATGAATTATCGTCACAGCACCAAATAGGGTTAGCGGTGAGTGATGGTTCTAATTTTTATAAGTGGTATCGCTGGGAATAGTCAATAGTCATTAGTCATTAGTCATTGGATTTTTCCCTTCGATCCAATGCCCAATGCCCAATTTCCCCACTCCCTACTCCTCAACGCCAGTCGCTACAACGCGGGGAACCCGCGCAACGCGCCGGCTCCTCCCTACTCCCTATTTTTGGAAGGTTCCACCATCACCATCTTTTCATCTTCATCCACTATTACCCTTGCTAACCCAAACTGTTCAATAGCCCAAGCATTAGTCGTCAAGTGCCTACTCACCACTCCCACCCGGTACTCACTCTTGTGTGACACCAAAGCAGCCGGTAACATCAACTGATCCGCTAAATGTTCATCCACGGATGCGCCGGTTTGATGAAATTTTAATAATTCCTCACAAGCCATTTGGGCTATTTTTTCCGCTGGTAAACCTATACGTCCCAAGGCACTAAATCCAGCTAAACTATTCTCATATTCAACAGTGAGAAATAAACCTGCCCCCGGTGCAACTCCCTTCTCTCGCAACGGTTGTATTGCAGGTTTTAACCCTGCTTCCCGCAATATATTTTCAGCACGGCTAGCCATCCGTTGGGGAATGTGGGAAGGTAATTCTGTGGCGATCGCTAACCCTCGCACTTGTCGCAAGTCGCCACGTTCGATTAAGTTAATTCCGCTTAGTTGGCGATCGCCACTCACTAACAACTCTACTTCGCCTCCACCTTTTGGATACCAACCCCAAGCACCCAAGTTTAGTTCTACTTGCACACCCATTCGCTTCAGTAAGGGCAGATATACTTGTTCAATATACGTTACTGGCGGGCTAAAGGAAACGTGAGTTCCTCCTCTTAGCGTTATGTGAGAGTCACCACTTGCTAGCGTCAAAGGTAAAAGGATTGTCTGCAACACTAAAGTTACAGAACCTGCGGAACCGCCTTCCCTTACTTCGCTAACATCAAAGGTATAATTTCCCGTTTGTACGGCACTACCGGGAATAAATTCCAACATCATGGAACCCAAAGCATCACCCCGCACTTGAGCATTACAAATTGCCGCAGCGGCGCGAACAGCTGTTAAATGCTGTGCCGCTAATCCTGGTTTTTTGCGTCCGGCACGGATATTGTAAATGCTGATGGGGGTACTTGTAATAGCGGCTAGACTCAGGGAAGTGCGAAGAACTTGTCCCCCGCCTTCGCCGTAGGAACCATCAATGTAAATCATTATTGAATTAGTCATTAGTCATTAGTCATTAGTCAATAGTTAATGGTTCATGGTTCATGGTTCATAGCTATTAACCATTAACTATTAACCATTAACTATTAACCACTAATTTTGAGTTTTAAATTCTAGCACCTTACTCTTACCTGGATTCATCAATCCGTAGGGATCAACCATTTCCTTAAATTTTAACTGCTCTGGGTCGATAACTTTCCTGCCGCCGTCTTCAATAATATATGTGTGGGGATTGGCAATAAATACGCCTTGCTGTTCGTGATCACAGATAATTTCATTTAGGCGTTCTTCACTGGTGTAGCGTACGAGTTGTAAAGCAGCAGGAATTGCTGCACCGTTCACGCGAATAAATTCCAAATGCATCATCACTTCATCTCCGTAGTGATGATACATATGCTCTATTAGTTTCAGGTTTTTATCGGCAGGAAAAATACTTTGCAAATAGGTGATGGAAGTATCGACTGTGCGGGCATGTAAAGTGGTGTGGTTCCAGGTATATTCCAATAAATTCGCACCTTTTCCGGCTTCTTGGGTGGCTTTTTGATATGTAATTTTGCCGCCGTATTGCTGCACTAATCCTGGCAACAATTCTAAACTCGGTTCAGCAATCAATAATAAGGCGGCGTGAGTACCATCGGGAATGTATTGACGCAGGGAGGTAAAGTACTGAGGTATGGGGGATGCAAAAATACCAATCTCTTTTTTAATCATGCCATCAGCATCGGCAAGGCTCTGCCCAAATCTTGCCGCTGACATAAATTCATTAAAGGTAATAATCACCTCTGCCCACGGATAAGCTGGCCCTAAAGGAATTTCTACTTCAGTAATAATACCGTTGATTCCCCAAGCGTGGTTTACTTTTTGTACGTCATCGCCGCGCAATTCAATGCAGCGGGGTTCATCTTCTAATGTTACGACTTGCAACGCCAAAAGATTGCCGCGATCGCCTAACAACCCATATTGTATTGACCCAATTCCGCCACTACCACCAGCTACAAATCCGGCAATTGTTGCCGTACGATAGGTAGAGGGTGCCATGCGCATTTCCCAGCCAATTTCCCGTGATTTTTTATCCAGCGCAGCTAACTTCACTCCAGCTTCAACCCGCGCTACTCCCGGCTTTATCCAGCGGATTTCTTGCATCCGTGTCATATCAATAATGACACCACCGTGTAACGGTACACATTGCCCGTAATTTCCTGTTCCTGCACCTCGCACGGTTACGGGTACTCGTAATTTAACGCAGACTTCTGCTATTTTTAATACTTCTTGCTCGTTAGCAGGACGCACGACGATATCACCGACTTTTCCCGCTAGTTTGGGCACGAGAACCGGACTAAAGGTATGGTAATCCTGCGATAATTTTGTGACTTGGGCTGGCTCAGTGATAATTTCTATGCCTTGTAAAGAATTAATTAAGGCGTCTAAATCGAATGATTTTATAGGTGTAGTAGTCATGGCTATAAATTTATACAAACTTAACCACAGATGAACAAATGCTCAAGAGTCAAGAGTCAATAGTTAACAGGAAAATTGGGTGGGGTGGCAATCCCCACTCATTATTAGACCTCTTGCACAAGTCAATATTTTTTTAGATGGAACCACAGATAGACACAGATAAACACAGATATAGTGCTTTTCGCAGAGCGTGAGTTACATAGGTAGGGACACAGCATTGCTGTGTCCCTACAACGGGCTGCACCTCACAAAGAATGAAAACGGCTATAAATATATCTGTGTCCATCTGTGTTTATCTGTGGTTAATTATCCTCAATCATGAATACGTGCAAGAAGTCTATTGACTCTGGACTCTCCGAAGGGGGTTCAATAATTATTTTTATTCACCTGTGATTTTAATTTTCATATTAAACAGCGCTTTCATGGTAATGGGTTATTTATTATGTTTAAAAAAGCACTCAACCTCACGTTAAAACCACAGAAATATAAATATAAACTTACCACATCCTCATGTTGTAATAGCCTAGTTATATCCGCCATATTCTGCTTGTACTAGCGAATTTATTAGTGTCAGAAATTACCTTGTATTCGCAAAAGCATAAGATTGACGGTTTATATTTTTACGAGTGCCCCTGATACTACTGCCAATCGAAAAAAATTTCTAGAGAAACTGGCGGATGCTGAGGCTATCAATTGCTATTTTGGGATGGGATAGGAATTCAGAAAAAAACTTTCCCTATCAAGGTAGGGCGGTTGGAATTACAATCGGAGCATACATTCGAGAACCAGCCTTTGATTGACTAGGGAATAGGGTTGAATTTCTAGGGCGCGACGAAAAGCCGCGATCGCTTTAGTGTATTCTCCCATTGCGGCATAACACAAACCCATACCATGAATTGCGCCAAAATGCACTGGATTGATTTGCACAGCCATCAGACAGTCTGACAAAGATTTTTCATACTTAGCGGTGCTGTAGTAAAGAAAACCACGACGATTCCAGGCTTCGGCAAAGTCTGGTTGTTCGTTAATTAACTCAGTCAGTACCGCTTCGGCTTCGGCTATTTCCCCAGAATCCATTAACTTTTGACCGCGTTCAATCATTTCCAGTCCATAAATTCCCTTTTGCTGGAACCAGATGCGCCAAAGCTTTCTTGTCGCCTGTTCACGCACTGATTCATCGGGATTTTTCAAGTCTTCAAGTAACGATTTGACAAATAAAGAATCCATGAATTTGACGTTAGTAACACTATCTTTGGATCAAATTTCGCACAAAATGTTCCTAAAAGTAACTTCTTAACTTAGCTTTTAAAATTCAGCTTTACATTGCAAGTTAAGCAATTTATGTTTGAATTGTTGTAGCCTGTAATACTATTAATGCAGCAGTTAACATCTCAAGTCATCAGTCTAAAGAACGTGGGGTCATTGACTATTGACTATTGACTGTTGACTATTGACTAATAAGAAATATCCCAAAAAAAACAAATGACTATGCCAAAGCAAAACGGTGTTCCCAGGCATATAGTTCTTACTTCCCATCCTAGTCGCTTTGGTCCCAAACCGATACCCATCAACTGGGGGGCTAGCGATCCGATGGAACGGGGTCCTATAATTGCCACGCTGACAAAGCAAGCTCACCGCAACGTAATTGGTACTCACTCTGGCAGCTATGCGATTTATCGTGCTTTAGCGGTAGCCAGTGGCGCACTTCAGACAGATCACAGGGCGGATCTTACCAACACCTCTCCAGTAGAACATATCGGACCGCACCCAAGTTGGTTTGATCCCGATAAAATTGTTTCCCTCGATCCGTTTGGTGCAGTTACAGGCGAGGTGTTTGCATCCTACTACGAACAGGGATATGACATTCGTCCCACCATCGCTATCACCAAAGCCCACATCAACATGCCCGAATTGCTAGAGGCGGTAGCTAAAGGACGCTTGAAAATTGATGGCAAAATCATGAAACCCGGTGGCGATTTGGTTGTCACCAAAGCCGCCATTGAGCCAGTTTGGTATTTACCGGGAATTGCTAAGCGCTTCGAGATTTGTGAAGGGGAATTGCGTCGCGCTTTATTTGAACAAACTGGAGGAATGTTCCCAGAACTAGTAACGCGTTCCGATTTGGAAGTGTTTTTGCCGCCAATTGGGGGGGTGACGGTGTATATTCTCGGCGATATGGCAGCCATTACAGACCCCAATAAACCTCTTGCAGTGCGGGTACATGATGAATGTAACGGTTCTGATGTATTCGGGTCGGATATTTGCACCTGTCGCCCTTATCTGGTGCATGGAATTGAAGTTTGCATACAAACTGCACAGGAAGGCGGTGCTGGGGTGATTGTCTATTGCCGCAAGGAAGGACGCGCCTTGGGAGAGGTAACGAAATTTCTGGTTTACAACGCCCGCAAGCGCCAGGAAGGAGGCGATCGCGCTGACGCCTACTTTGCTCGCACTGAATGTGTGGCAGGTGTGCAAGATATGCGCTTTCAAGAATTAATGCCCGATGTCTTGCATTGGTTAGGCATCACCCGTATTGACCGGATGGTATCGATGAGCAATATGAAGTACAACGCCATCACCGCAGCGGGGATCGAAATTGTTAAGCGGATACCGATCCCCGAAGAGTTAGTTCCCCAAGATGCCAAAGTAGAAATTGAAGCTAAAAAAGCTGCTGGATATTATACCACAGGAGACGTATTAGATGCAAGTAATTTAGCAGAGGTGAAGGGGCGTTCTTTAATAGATTAGTCAAGAGTCATTGGGCATTGGGCATTGGGCATTGGGCATGGGGCATTGGGCATTGGGCATGGGGAAAATCCAATGACTAATGACTAATGACTAATGACCAATGACTCTGTAAAAGAACAGGAGTGGCTAGGAATGGAAATGCGAACCGCCAAGACGTCAAGAGAGAAGATTGCTTATTTGCGATCGCCTGTTGCAATTCGTGAGCGTTCTCAACAATTATTTACAAGAACATTAGCAGGCAAATCGCGTCATTTTGCTTGCGATTTAACGCAGTTGGGACGGGTAGGAGATTATGTGATTGAGGTGATGCGGGAACAATACCCGAATTTGCAAATCCCGTTTCACAGTCGTTGGCGACATTTTGAAGCTGGGGGTGTACCGCGTTTAGCTAAGTTGGATGAGAAGTTGGCGGGACTCGCGCCAATAGAAAAAGCTGCTGCCAAGTATGATTTAGCGATAATCAGTGTTTTGTTAGATGCGGGTGCGGGAAGTAGGTGGCATTATTATGAGCAGGAAACTAAACTGGGTTTTCAGCGTTCTGAAGGCTTGGCGGTAGCGAGTTTCCAGATGTTTTGTCAAGGGGTTTTTTCGAGCGATCGCAGTCAGCCTCTACAAGCAGATGCCCAGAAATTGCAAGCATTAACAGAACAAGAGTTAGCATATGGGTTTGGTGCGAATGCTGAAAATCCTTTAGTGGGAGTTGCAGGGCGGTGGAAATTGTTACAAAAACTTGGTCAAGTTCTATTGGCTTCACCTCAGATATTTGGGGAAGGAAATCCCCGTCCTGGCAATTTGGTAAATTATCTATTAGCACAGGTGAAAAACAACCAGCTAGCAGCCGAAACAGTATTAAATGCAGTTCTGGAAGGGCTAAGTGATATCTGGCCCGGAAGGATAGAAATAGATGGAGTGAACCTAGGGGATGTTTGGTTTCATCCAGATATTGCTGATGATGGTTTTGTGCCATTTCATAAACTTTCTCAATGGCTGACCTACTCACTGTTGGAACCACTACAAGAATTTGATGTGGAAATTACTGATTTAGATGTTCTGACAGGATTACCTGAATATCGTAATGGTGGGTTATGTCTAGACTTGGGACTCATTAGCGCCAAACAAGCAAGTATTTTGTCTAAAACGCATCCAGTTGCATCTGAAGTTATAGTTGAATGGCGTGCCTTAACAGTGATTCTCTTGGATCGCATCGCCGCTACAGTGAGAGAAAAGTTGGGCATGAGTGCAGAAGAACTACCACTAGTGAAAATTCTGCAAGGTGGAACTTGGACGGCTGGGCGAAAAATTGCCTCTCAACTCCGAACAGGTGGTATTCCGCCCATACAGATAGAAAGCGATGGCACAGTATTTTAATTGTTAGTGGTTAATAGTTAATGGTTAATAGTTAATAGCCATGAACCATTAACCATTAACCATGAACCATGAACCATTAACCATTAACTATTAACTAATATGGGAAATCAAGTAATACTAATTAAACATCCATTAATTCAGCACAAACTTACGCTAATGCGTAAAGCTGAAACCAGCACGGCGAAATTTCGTGTTCTCCTCAGAGAAATTAGCATGTTGTTGGCATATGAAGTAACGCGGGATTTGCCATTGAAACATGAACAGATTGAAACACCACTAGCCCCAATGAATGCCCCCATCCTAGCCCCAGATAAAAAGTTAGTGATAGTTTCCATTCAACGGGCAGGACAGGGAATTTTAGATGGAATGCTAGAGTTAATACCATCAGCACGAGTTGGGCATATTGGTTTGTACCGCGATCCAAAAACTTTGATCCCTGTAGAATATTATTTCAAAGTTCCCCATGATGTGGGAAAGCGAGATGTGTTAGTTGTCGATCCAATGTTGGCAACTGGCAACTCTGCTGTAGCAGCAGTGGAACGCCTAAAATCAACTAATCCTCTATCAATTAAGTTTGTCTGCTTACTTGCCGCACCAGAAGGCATTGAACATTTCACGGAAGTGCATCCGGATATACCTATTTATACTGCCGCTATAGATGAAAAACTGGATGAACATGGCTATATTATTCCTGGATTGGGAGATGCTGGAGATAGGCTATTTGGCACTCGATAAATAATGAGGCTTGAAACAAGGATGCTCCACCTTTATTTTTTTCACAGATAAATTCGAGGGCTTGTATCCAATTTTTCTTATTTTTTTATCCTTCGTCCTTTTTTGTTTCTACCCTCTAATACCAATTCACGCCCATAGTGATATAGCAGTCCTAAATAATTCGATTAGAGACGATAAACCCGGTATCTGGTAGATACCGGGTTTCTGAGATTCCGTATTTTCTCACAACTCAATTAACATTGCTATATATATGCATTTTTCGTAGGGAACAATGTTCCCTACCAAGGTATTTTTATATCAAAAAAGTTAAAAGTTAATAGATATAATTCCTAGGGCGTGTTTTCAAACTAATCTTTACGTTATTAGTTGAGTTTGCGATCCCCCTAAATCCCCCTTAAAAAGGGGGACTTTGAGAAGATTTCCCCCCCTTTTTAAGGGGGGGTAGGGGGGGATCTCACAGTTTGAAAACACGCCCTAGCCCCGATTTTGAAAACAAGTTTATTCTGTATTCACTCTATCCCCAAACTTAAAAGAATTTGCTTAGTCAGTATATATTTTTTATACCAATAATCTGCACATTTGCTTACAGTAAAGTTATTGTGATGAATATTTGGGAAAAATGGCTATTTACCGATAACAAATGCTACGGTATTAAATGCTGAAACAGAAAAATCCAGTAAAATTCCGGATTACTTCTTAATTAAGGTGTATGAAAAATTCTGAATATTATTTTTAGCAAAATTTAAAAATTTTTAATATAAATGAAGAAGTTCTTGGCAAACCAATTATCGATTTAATGAGCCATACAAATTTAACAACAGGACGTACTGGTATAATTATTTTTATTGGACAACTGCCAAAAGTTCGTAATCCTCAAGCTATTCCTAAAGCTAATAAAAAATCTAATTGACTTACTTAGTAATTTTAATTATATCTTTACAAGGTGGTTAGCTATGAATTCACGACCCACCATTGGACAAATAGAAAGAGAAATATCACAGCGTGTTCAAGCTTTATATAATAGCCATATAGGGCAGCGCCCTCAGCCAGTAATTTGTCATACTTTCGATACAGAAATCGTCATTACTCTTGAAAAGTCTGTAACTCAAACTGAACAAACTCTTCTGATTAATGGTTATGCAAATTTGGCTGAGGAGGTGCAAGCAGCTTTACATCAAATAATTAAGCCACAAATCAAGGATTTAGTTGAGCAAGTTACTCAAAGAAGGGTTTTAGACGTGGTTAGTAATACCAGTTTCACAATTGGGCGTACTAGTATTGTAATTTTCTTAGAGCAACTCCCGGAAGTTCGTAATCCCCAGGTTATTCCTAAAGCTAATTAAAAGTAGGGAGTAGGGAGTAGGGAGTAGGGGGTGAGGGTGTATACAGGGCATGTTGGCTACTTAAAAGAATATAGCTGAGTAATGTGGCGACGGATAGTCAAATCAATTTGATGAAAATCGTAGGGTTTAGTAATCGAATCAACTGCTCCTATTTGGTGAATGGGAGTACATTCTAAAACAGAGTTTCCAGAAGTAACACCAATAATTGGTATCGTTTTTGTTTCTGGATTGCGCTTGAGGTAATGAATTACCTGGATGCTGCTTAAATCAGTCAGCATCATATCTAATAAGATTAAATCTGGTTTGTGTGTTTGTGCCAAAATTAAAGCCCTCACTCCTTGTTTGGCACAAATACATGAAAAGTTTAGTGCTTTAAGATGAAAATTGAGAATTTCTAAATCGTGCAAGTTTGGTTCTACAAGCAAAATTAATGGGCGTCCATCCATAATCCAAAGAAAACCTATGCATCAAGACACTATTTAGCTCGGAAAAACTCGATGAAAAACGAGTTCATGCCATCATAAAGATGTACGAGGCTTCCTTCATGCGGCTTGAGCGGCTTGAGATGGACAGTCTCGTTTAGTGACTCACTAGGTTGCGTTTCTACGCTGATGTTCAGGATAGAACATTACAAGCTAGTGGCAACATCAAGCAAATATCATGCTAACAAATTTTTATATAGTCAAGAGTTAGTTGATAAAAATTTATCTTCGGTGGTTCAAATTTAGGTATTTACTCATAATCGCGATTTTATTTCAAATACCTAAAGCTGCTGGGGGTGAGTAAGGCGATCGCACAATGATAATTTTTGAAGCGCAGAGTATCGCAGAGGAAAGCGCAGAGTATCGCAGAGGAAAAGCTAGCCAGGGACTTAAGTCCCTGGCTGAAAGCTAAAGTCCTCTACAAGAGGACTAGGAAGAGTTTTTAACTAAAACCGCGAAATTCCCCATCCCTACTCCCTACTCCCTACTCCCTACTCCCTATTTTCCAACCGTTGACTGAAGACGCAGTGATATTCGACAAACAAACTGAAAGAGTGAGCGCAAGTATTCAAGTTGAGCAAAACTCATGAAGAATATTAAGGAAATCTTACGTGTCATTCTTTCTGTATCTCTGATCATAGTTGCAATTACACATTTTACGGCTTCGGATCAGCATGTGAAAATTGTGCCGCCGCAACTACCTTACCCTTTACTATTGGTGTATATCAGTGGTGTTTTGGAAATTTTATTGGCGATCGGCTTATTAATACCGTCTGTGAGTCGTGCTGCGGCTTGGGGAATGATTGCTCTTTTTATCGCTGTTTTCCCTGCCAATATTAACATGGCTGTAAATCACATTCAGATTGACCATATACCAGATTCTCCTTGGTTACATGCAGTTAGACTCCCTTTCCAGGCTGTTTTAATTGCTTGGGCTTGGTGGTATACAAAACCTAGTCAAGAAGAAAAACAAGCTTCGATAAGTTAATAAACTAGTTGCAAAAGTTTATCTTATGAAAATTTAACCACAGATGGACACAGATGAACACCGATTCTTTATCTGTGTCCATCTGTGTTCATCTGTGGTTGCAATATCCTTATCCTGATATCTTGCACCAATTGCGAAAAGCCTGGAAATAAATTTCCGGCTTATAGCTAAAACCCATTAAAAATGGGTTAAGACTATTACCGAGTCGGTTTTTAACCGACTTCAGCTTTTAGCCCGAAATTTATTTCCGGGCTGATTTTGGCAATAAGTCTAATTTTTAACAGCAACCCTACTTCTCAAACGTCCACTCTAACGTTTTTATCGGTGCTACTTGCAGCGCTTGCGTGAGTTCAGCACTACTTGTAAATTTCAGTTGCTCTACGTAGGAAGCTTCTACTCTAACAGTAAATTGCTCCTCCAAAAAAGGCCAGGGTTTGACAGTGACATTACCGTTACTAGATTCCATAACATCATAGCGATCGCCATCTGGTAAAGTCGCGATTTCTAAAGCACGTTCACCTACGGGTATCTCACGGTTGCAGAGGATAAGCGATAGGCGATCGCACCACTCAAAAAAGGCATAAGCTTTCTCTGCTTCATCTTTTGTAATATTCAACTCTTGACGCCATTGCTCTTGATGCTGTATTTGTTCATCTAAAAAGCTATCCAATTCTTTTGATTCGCCGCGTTTACCTTCATTTAAAAAGCTCATGTGCATGGAAATCAACATAGCTACCCATCGTCCTCGGTAACGCGCATCTTGGGTGAGTTTTTGTAACCTCGGCACATTAGTTGTCTTGTCGAGAGTAAAATCTAGTGGTGCGCCAGCTTCGCTAATATTCTTTTCTTCCCATTCCTTTTCCAAATCATCGTGATGGGAAATTGCTGCGATCGTCTCCAACCAGCGTAGCGGACGTTGTTTTGGATGCCAATGTCCGGCAATTTCGGCAGCAAGCAAAGCATGGGCACGATGGTAAATTACTTCCCAACCTTGTTCATGTTGGTTAACGATCATGAATTAGCCTCAATCGTTCATGTAATATGAGTTAACTTTTCCATCTTGCAAAAGCAACGACACTTCATCCATCTGCCAACAGCACTAAAATTAAACGCCATGATGAATAAATTCACGCCGAAAAATTGGATTCTCATCCAACATCGACTAACTCCTTACTTATTTTTGCTACCTGCTCTGGTTATCTTAGTATTAACCGTCTTTTGGCCTGCACTGCAAGCTTTTTATCTCAGCTTTACTCGCTATGAATACGATTTAACCCAGACACCAGAATGGATTGGTTTTGCTAACTTTCGCCGCCTGTGGATTGATCCAGTTTTTTGGAAAACCTTGGGAAACACTCTGGTGTATCTTGTGGGAGTAGTGCCGATTTTAGTAATTGCCCCTTTAGCACTGGCGATTTTGGTGAATCAGAAATTGCGGGGAATGCATTGGTTTCGGGCTGCGTACTATACCCCAGTAGTCATTTCCATGGTAGTAGCCGGGATTGCTTGGCGGTGGTTGTATGCAGAAAACGGCTTACTCAACCAGTTATTAAAAGGTATTTTTCCAGAAGGAATTCCTTGGCTTACTAGTCCCCACTTTGCGCTTTTTAGTGTTATGGCTGTCACCATCTGGAAAGGATTGGGTTACTACATGGTGATTTATCTAGCTGGGTTACAATCAATACCTACTGACGTGTATGAAGCAGCGGCAATAGATGGCTCAGATGGTATCCGTAAACATTGGGATATTACCGTACCTTTGATGAAACCTTATCTAGCTTTAGTAGGGGTTATATCAGCAATTTCAGCTACAAAAGTCTTTGAAGAAGTATACATAATGACTCAAGGCGGGCCGCGCAATAGCTCGAAAACAATAGTTTACTATCTGTACGAACAAGCATTTGATAACTTAGAAATTAGTTATGCTTGCACAATTGGACTGGTGCTATTTTTGATAATTTTAGGGTTATCAGTTTTACGAATGTCAGTTAATGGTGTTAGTCAATAGTTAATGGTTCATGGTTCATGGTTCATGGCTATTAACCATTAACTATTAACCATTAACCATTAACTAAAATCGTCTGTCATACTCCAATACAGCCCGATTATCACCATCCAAATCCGTAGAAGTACGTAAACGTATTTCTGGCGTAATCCGGTAATTAATACCAAATTGTGTGGGTTTGTCGCTCGTCAAAACTTTCAAAGCAGAAACGGAAAAGTTTTCGGACACATCAACCCCAGCTTCCGCCGCCAAATCCACCGAAGAATCTTTCTTTGTACCTTCTTCTGTATTATCAGAGGTGATGGTTGGAAATATCCGTAGTTCGCTTAAACCAAAAGCATTGCCAATCTGGTTAAAAGTGCGCTGAAGATTTAAAGCCGAACCCGCTAAGTTAACAAGTCCCAAGGTACTATCACCGCGTCCGAGTGTTTCCACAAAGCTACCTCCCAGTAAGGCTACAATTTCTGTTTCGCTACGCCGAGGATTGCTGGTGAGTTCAAGATTCTCATTCAATTGATTAGCTGGGCCTTCTATTCTGGCTTCGACACGAACAGTGTCTACAGGTTCAAAGTTCGTAAGGATTCCGTCGTTAATTTCAGAAGGTGATACGGGTGAAATATTATTCATTTGTGCAGGATTTACATCCAGTACTTTCGCAATTAAGCGGATATCCAAGTCGGGGTTTTGATTCCCTCTAAAAGTAGCCATGTTTTCATAACCACGGACGAGGTTAAATTGAGTAGTAAATAAATTAACATCTCCGCCCTTTAGCCGAATCGTTCCTTCTGGTTCTGGCTCACTCAAAGAACCGTTAACATTAAGAGAGCCAGTGGCTCGGAAACTGAGAATCGGTGGAAGGGAAATATCTACATTTTTGCCTAGTACCAGTTGCAAATTCTTAAACTGCGTCAATGTACTGTTAACATCAGATTTATTCTGCTTGTTTGCTTTTAAATATCCAATTTCTTGATTTTGACTATCGGCATTCATAGCATTGGCAGATTCTGCTATCAAAACCTGACCGTTAGCTAAGTTGAGATTACCACCAACTACCGGGTTAAGGGCAGAACCTGTAATCTGTAAGTTGCCGCTAACGCCTCCTTGGTAGCGTCCTTTCAAGTTCACCGCCAACTGATTGAGGGAAACATTCAGAGGATTATTTGCTTGCTTTTGCTGATTGGTGAAAATGGGAATTTCTCCTTGGGCAGCAACAAAGCCTTTGCTAAACCTTCCTTGGAGAGTTTCTACTTTAATTCTGTCAAAATCAAACAGCACTTTCCCAGTTACATCTGTTAGCTTTTCTGGCAAAGCTTGAGCGGAAAAAATGCCTCCCTTAACAGTTGCAATTCCATTTAGTACTGGCTGTTCTATTGTGCCACCCACTTTAAGGTTTATATCTCCCTCGCCTCTCTCAAACGCTACCTGATCCGTTAGCAGGTTTAACACCGCCAATCCTTCATTTTTCACCTTGACATCTAAACTAATTTGATTGTTGTTTGGCGCGACGGTAGCAAAAGGCAATTTGTAAGGGATGCTGCCAATGATATTAACCGGCTCGGAGCCAGAAACCATAACGTTGCTGCTAAAATTCCAGCGCCCATTGTTATAGTCAAAGCTGGCAGCAGCTGATTCTATTCCCTTTTGATTTAAAGTTCCATTAGCAATTTGCAATTCTCCTTTTGCTTGAGGATTGTCTTTGCTGCCTGCTAAAGTTGCTGTGGCGTTGAGATTACCAGAAAAACCAACTGGCAGTTTGACGAAATTATTTAGCTGCTCTAAAGGAAAATTTGATACCCGTAGCTGACCAGATTGTTCAGTACCGCCAACGTTGCCAGTAAAAGCAATAAGGCTATTTTTCGACTCGATTCGTAAAGGCAGTAATCTGAAAACACCGTTTTCAAAGCTACCCTGAGCAATTATCTGCTCGACTCGATAAGAACGATCCTGTTCGTCTTCTCTACCCCAAACAAAGTTTTGACCATTTAAATTAAACTGTGCTGATACTCCATTTGTTGTGGCAGTATCTACAGCAACTTCACCGTTGAAAGTACCCTTTAAATCTGCTAATTCTGGCACAAAATCAGTATCACGTCGCTGTTGTTGCTGTTTTGCGAGGAGTGCGTTAATTTCTGACAAGCGCCGCATTTGAGTAAATAGGGGTTGATCTGGCAAACCTACTGATACAGTATCCTGTAAATCACTTGCCTTGCCGTAGGTTGGTGCAGCTGTACCACGTTGGAAATCCTCCATATCAAATATTTGTAATGCTGTCAAGATATCTTGGATTTCCCCTTGGCTAACGGTCAGTTTACCTTTGATTTGCGGATTTCCTGCGGTTGTAGGTTTGAAAGTACCAGCAACGGCGTAGCGACTATTGCCTTTGAAAAAAGCGCTATCTGTGATGGTTGCGGTTCCATCTTCGTAGCGGAACTGAGCTTGCAAGCGATCGCCTTTTATTCTACCTACTTGCGGTTTGGCGATCGCAATATTTCCCGCCGTTGCCAAAGTCTTCTGATTAACCAGCAAATCTCCTGTTAATGAACCTGCGATCGCGCCATCACCCAAGGGAGTATTAGCAGGTACAGGCAAATTAAACGCCGCCAAAGGCAAATTTTCTACTTTCACCCCTAAATTATCGCCCTGTGTTTGACCAGTTGCCGATACATCCTGCCATTTCACCGCAAAAGATTTAGGATGATTATTAGCATCTAGGTCAAGAGCAATTTTGTCACGCGTACCTGCCACATTCAAATTTAAACCCACACCCTGCACAGACTGGACATTTCCCGACAACACTGGCTCAAAAGCATACTTGTCTACCGTTAAATCTCGCAGTGCTACTTGTCCTTGTACATTTGGTACAGGCAACTTACCGTTAATTTGTCCGCTAAAATCAACTTTCCCCGCCAAATTAACTGGTGACTTCAGAGGCAACTGTTGCAGATTGTAATTTTTTGCTTGGACGTTGAGATTTAAATCAGTAATTTCCGGTATGCCAGCTTTATTCGTGCTGGCTGAAATGTAACCACTAGCATTTAACCCAGGCGCAGTTGCTCGCTCAACAAGCAACTTTTCTCCATTCCAACCTACTACCGCTGTTAGTGGTCGCTCAATACCACCGACACCCTTAGAAAGTTGTACTTGACCAGTGGCACGCACATCAGATAAATTCAAATTTCCTGCATTTCCAGCAACTTGCAGCTTACCACCAAACTTACCTTCCAATTGCTGGGAAAATTTATTTAATTCCACACCCGCAGCATTAACTACAGCCTGATAGCGACCGTTAGCCATTTGGATATCCGTAGCGGTAACTGTGCCACCAGCTACATTCACCCTTCCTTGCCCGGTGGCTTTGATGCTTTGCGGTTGGAAGGAGTCTACGGAACCCGCAACTTTCAACTGACCAGATAAATTACCGTTAAATTGCTGAGGTACGGGTGCTAATTGCTGCAATGGTACATTATTTGCTTGCAGTTGTGCCTGATAAACACCATTTGCTACTTGAATATTTGATGCAGAGACTGAGCCACGACCAATATTGACACGTGCCTGACCGGTGGCTTGAATTGCTTGCGGTTGGAAAGATTCCGCAGAACCTGTGACGTTAAACTGACCTGTAAGATTACCGCGAAATTGCTGAGGTACTTGTGCTACTTGCTGCAATTGCACATCATCAGCTAGGAGTTGCGTTTGATAAACACCGTTAGCGAGTTGAATATTGTTGGCTGTCACTGTGCCACCACCTACCGCCACCCGCGCCGTACCAGTACCTTTTAAAGATTTCAAATCGAAATTCTCTGGATTCCCTGATACTTGAAAATTACCCGCCAAAACTCCCTGTAAAGCGGTCGGAGACTGTTTCAACAAACGCCCTAAGCGTACACCATCCGCTACGAGTTGGGTGGAAAAGCTTTTTTCCCCAAATTTGATGTTAGAAACCGCTACCGTACCACCAGCTACTTGAACTTTGGCGTTTTCAGTACGAATATCAGCAATTTTAAAGGGAGTGGAAGCACCTGAGAGGATGAAGCGACCGTTAAAGCGGGCATCATTGAGAGAAACGTTTTGTAGTTGTTTGGGGTTGACAAAACGCTCTACTTGTATTTGTGAAGCATCGGCAACAGCTTGCCAATTCTGGTTATTCCAATTCCATTTACCAAAAGCTTGTACCGTACCACCACCGACACTCAAAGCGACATTACGGAAAGAAACTGTTTTATCTGCGGAAACGATCGCCTCACCAGTGGCGGGGTACTGGGCTTGTGGGGCTTGCCATTTTACCAGTGTTTGCGCGTTGTCTTCAGTACCGGTAATTTGGGCTGTACCTGAGACAGTGCCGATTTTGAAAGCAGGAGGAGTGGAGTTATAAAGAGAAGCGATCACATCTCCTGGTACATTGTTTGACGTGAAATTAAAATTCAAGCGAGCGATCGCATTCGGCGTAGTACCCACATCAACCGTACCCGTACCCGTCACATCACCACCGACTTTCGCTTTGCCTTGAATATCTTTAAAAGAAACGATACCAGCAGTAGGCGAATATTCAAACTTACCACTGGCGCTATCAAAATCAACTTTATCAATGCGAACAGGCTTAATATTAGAAACTGTACCGGAAAGAATGGGCGTAGTAGGTTGTCCCAGCAATTGCAAATCTGCTTGGGCTTCTCCAGCTATAGGCACAGGTAATTTTATATTCAGGGTTTCCTGAGCTGCAACCACATTTACCGCATTTACCCGCCCTGCCAACTTATAACCAGTTTTGCTATCAATAATACCGTTAGCGACTAGGGGAATTTTACCGTAGTTGGTGGTAATATTTTCAAACTTTACTTCTGTTTTGTGAAAGCGTAGGGTTCCTTGGGAATTAACAAAAGGTAAAGGCGCTTTAGGAATTTGACCTTGAACCTGTTGCAAATCAACACTACCAAACAGTAAAGGAGGTGGACTTTTGGGAGTTAATAACCCTTGTATGCGCAAGTTACCATTAAATCGACCTGCTTGAAAATCCAGTGGTAACTTTACCAAGTTAGAAATATCAGAAGCAAGCAAGTCTTGCCCTTGAATTTGTAAATTAGCATCTAATGTCTTTGGGTGTAAATCTCCCTTCACGGAAATATTGCCACCAGTGTTGGGTAGTCCTGTTAAGTCCAATCCCACCAACTGACCTTTTTCGAGAATATTGGCAACTCCGTTAACTTGTGAAAAAGCCACACGGGGGGGAGACTGTTGAGAATTTTGGATTTTGGATTTTGGATTTTGGATTACTTCGTTTCCTTGTTCCCTTGTCCTCTCAAGATTCGGTACTAAGACTAACTGACCATCACGGAAGCGCAGTTTATCCAATTCTGTTTTAATCGCCGCGCCTTTACTCGGTGTTTTTATGGTAGTGGAAATCCAAGGCCCTTGTTCATCCTGTTCAACATAAACATTCGCATTGACTAAGGTGACATCCAGTTTTAATCTACGGTTAAAGAGTAACTGTAATGGATCAAAACCCACCTCCACGGCATCCACAGCAACCCGATCGGGATCGGTTGGTGTTGCTGGAATAGCAGAAGCCCCAAATCGCACCCCAGACAGTGAAATTCCTGTAACTCCTCCCAAGTTTACAGGGCGATTAAGTGTAGTCGTAACACCTTTTTGTGCCAATGGTGTTAACTCTTTATGGACAAAATTCCACAACCGCCAAGCACCGCCGACAATTCCAACTAGCAAAATTCCGCCAAAGGCAATACCGCTGCGACTCAACAGCAGCAACCATAAACGCTTATTATTATGCTTATTATTATAGATTTTGGATTTATGTTCTTTTTTGAGAAAGTTACTCATTGGATCTCACTATTTACTAGCCGGAGGGTCAAACAAGCACACTGGTTGAACTAACTGGCACAACATTAGCTACCTATGTCCTTACCAGGATACAAATCAAAAATTGATTTGGGGTTTGGAATTGAAAATTACCTGACACAATGTTGTCATAGTAGCTATGAGTTTGATAGTTAATAGCCAACAAAAGGCTAAATAATATACGCATCTTGCTAAAAAATCTAGAATTTTTACTTGCATTGAGTTCGAGTGGTAACTTCACAATACCTAAATCCGGAATTGTTGAGAATTCCTCACACGCAAACACAAATTCTAGGAATGACCTCACTATGTGTTAAGAAATATGTAGTAATGGTTTAAAAAGGGAAAAGCGTGGTAGACCCATACAGCCCAATCTAAATTTCTAAGAATCTCAAATCAGTATACCTGTTAATATTGACACTGTTAGAACAGTTAAAAAAGTGATAATTATTGCTTAAACTTTTTCTTGGACATAAATAAGAACTTTAATAACAATAGATCCAAGATCACAAGACAGATGATTACACCTATGCGTGTTTTTGTATTACTGTTTAATGCTGGCACAGATAACGAGGGAATCCATACAGTTCGAGTAGGCGATCGCAATAAGATTCTGATGTTCGAGTCAGAAGATGATGCGGCACGCTTTGCGATGATGCTGGAAGCTCAGGATTTCCTCTTACCGACAGTAGAAACAATTGATTCTGAGGAAATTAAGGAATTCTGCCGCAGTGCTGATTATGATTGGGAAATTATCCCGGAAAACAGTGATTTAGTAATTCCACCGGACATTAACGTCGAAGAAACTGACTGGAAACCAGAGGACGAGACACAACAGACTCAGGAGGACTCCCGCCGCGACAACCAAGCAACACCACAAGAACCGCAATTGTCTGATACAGAACTTGACAGCATCCGCCGCCGACTGGAAGGCTTATTGTAATTAGTCATTAGTCATTGGTCATTAGTTAATGGTTAATGGTTAATGGTTAATGGTTAATGGTTAATGGCAATGAACAAGAGCGCAATTAGCAATGAAGCATGAACTATGAACCATGAACCATGAACTATGAACTATGAACCATGAACCATGAACCATGAACAAAGGACAAAGGACAAAGGACAAATGACAAATTTACAAGAGCGTGGGCATCTTTTAACTGAGCAGGTTAATCCGGATAGTTTAAACTTAGACCAACTCAGTTCTTTACAATTAGTGGAATTGTTTAACCGCGAAGATGAAAAGGCTGTGGCGGCGGTTGCTGCTGCGTCATTGCAGTTAGCAGAAGCAATTGAGCGTAGCGCAGAGCGTTTACGCCAGGGTGGACGCTTGTTTTATGTCGGTGCGGGGACGAGTGGTAGGTTAGGGGTGCTAGACGCCGCTGAATGTCCGCCGACTTTTTGTACACCTCCAGAACTGGTACAAGGAATTATTGCTGGTGGCGCTGGTGCATTGGTACGCAGTTCTGAAGATTTAGAAGATCGCGCTGAAGATGGAGAAGCAGCGATCGCTCAACGACAAATAACGCAACTTGATGTAGTGGTTGGTATTACCGCTGGCGGGACAACGCCTTTTGTCCACGGTGCAATCAATGCTGCTCGTCAACGGGGTGCTTTGACTATTTTTATTGCTTGCGTACCCGCCGAACAAGTTGACATAGAGGCCAATGTTGATATTCGCTTATTAACCGGGCCAGAAGTGCTAGCTGGTTCCACTCGCCTGAAAGCAGGTACAGCAACTAAGCTGGCTTTAAATATACTTTCTACGGGTGTGATGGTACGCTTGGGTAAAGTTTACGGCAATCGCATGGTTGATGTTGCGGTGACTAATAACAAATTACGCGATCGCGCTTTGCGAATCTTGCAAGACTTCACAGGTTTAAGTCGTGAAGCATCAGGGTTATTACTAGAACGTAGTGGCAAATGGGTAAAGTTAGCATTGTTAATGCATTGGACTGGATTAGGTAAAGAGGAGGGCTTAAGGCTATTATCAGAATCTCAAGGTAATCTCAGGGCAGCTGTTGCAAGTCATAAAAACAATAGCTAAACCAGAACTTAGGACATAAACGGGATGTGACCTAAAACAGAGTCAACTACCTACACTGACTGAGTACAGTACAGTGTAGGCTTGCAAAAATCCGGTGTAAATTAGGCTCACGGTATGCAACGTAAGAGTTGGTTAGGGCATCGAGTTTTAGTAGGGCTAAACGTACAAATATTTCCCTAGTTTGTACCTCTTTATGGCTTAGTCGTGAATAGGAGATACGCCTCAGTAATCCTAAACATTAAAAAACTGTTAATGCTGTGCTATTATTAGTTGAAATTGTAACAATTTTTAGCAATATATTCCTAGCCTAAGACAATTCTGAATTAAGATTTATTTTAAAAATTATTTTGAAACTAATAGTCAATAAATATTATTAGCAAAAATTGCTATGATTATTACTAAGCAAGAGTTCCAGAATTAAAAAACTATATAAATAACTCTTGTCCTTAATTGATTATATAGAGATAAAACAGACTTTTTCTCGCTGCAAACTTTAAGATATCGAAACAAAATATTTAGCAACTACAAACTTGCTGCAAAAGCAAAATCAGGATTTACACGGATTTGCTCTTGCTTATAAAAGCGTAACATAGCATATATTACTACGGGGTGCATCTCAATTTCGGACTGTAGCAATTCTGCTTGATTGGTAAAATTCTTGTAGGGGTTCAAATCTGTGGAGGAGAAAATCTGTAATCAGAATACTCCTCTACAGAAATTCCTCGTAGCTCTACCTACCCTAATCTCCGTGGAACTACTTACTTACCCTCATTTTTTCAATCTTAGTTCAGGAAAGCTATATACCAATACATACAAAATAAATAGCAGCTATCCGGATTAGTTCGCTAAAAAATATATTTGCATTCCGAAAGGATAATTCCTGACTACAGTGTGACTAGTCTGGATAAAAATTGGCATGAGTTTTTAATAAAAGGAACGAGACATGAGCCATCCAGAACTGATGGTAACAGATAAATTAATGAATGAATTTAAAAATAGTACCCAACTACAATACAGTGGCAAGTTAAATATAAATAGTGCTAAAGGGCAGAAATGGACTTTCTATTATCGTCTGGGACGGATAGTTTGGGCGACAGGGGGGACTCATCCCTTCCGGCGCTGGCGTAGACAGATGTCTCAATATTGCCCGGATATTGAAGTTGATAAAATGCAATTGCGTTCCCAAGACGTATCAATAGATTACTGGGATTATCGTTTGTTGGAAATTTTGCATGAAAAGCAGAAAATTAAGCGAGAACAAATTAACGGCATTGTGGAAAATACTATAGCAGAATTATTATTTGATTTAGCTCAACAGGCAAATTTTTCTTCTATAAATTGCGATCGCACCCAAGATGTAATTCTAGAAACGCCAATGAGTTTCACGAGTGCAGATATGTCTCTGAAACTAATGCAAGATTCTTGGAATAATTGGTCTGAAGCTGGTTTGGCTAATTTTTCTCCAAATTTAGCACCAATTCTACGCAGACCAGAGCAACTTCAGCAACAGGTTAGTCAAGCTGTCTACAAAAATTTTGTAACTTTAATCAATGGCAAATATACCTTGCGAGATTTAGCCGTGAAAATGAAGCAGGGTGTATTACCAGTTTCTCGTTCGTTGCTTCCCTATATCCTTAAAGGAATCATTGAACTAGTAGAAATCCCTGACTTACCTTTACGAGTAGTTGAAGCTAAAAACAACACTACCACTCATAATCCGAATACGCCAGGTAATCCCCTGATCGCCTGCGTAGACGATAGTCCTCAAGTTTGTCAAATGCTGGAACAAATTTTTGTGCCCAATGGCTATAGATTTATCAAAATTCAGGATGCTGTGCAAGCCCTACCAATTTTAATTGAGCATAAACCAGACCTGATTTTTTTAGATTTGGTTATGCCAGTTGCTAGTGGTTATGAAATCTGCGCTCAACTACGACGTATTTCTATTTTCGCAGATACACCCGTAATTATTTTAACGGGTAGCGATGGTCTTTTAGATAGAGTTAGAGCTAAGGTAGTTGGTTCTACAGATTTTGTCACTAAACCTGTAACTGCTGATAAAGTCATGGGTATAGTACGTAAGTATATTCAGGCTGTATCGGCAGATAAAAGTGTATCTAATTTGCATACTTTGTCATTAGGGCGTTAGTGAAAAATAGGGAGTGGGGAGTAGGGAGTGGGGAGTAGGGAAGAGTATTGTGAACGAAGATTATGGGTATATCTGTTTAAAAATTCTAACTTTTTGACTTTATTCTCATCTATTTGATTGGAGTGCTAATACAGTTTTCGATTTGGAATTGGATGGTGAAATGATGAAGTATGAGTAGTTTCACTGAACCAAATTTGTAACCAAAGATTCAAAATGAAGTATAAGATTTACAGGTAATTGTCATGAGTACTGTTTTAGTCGTTGAAGACGGCTTAACTGATAGGGAAATTATCAGCCGTTACTTGCAACAGGCGGGCTATTCTGTAATTAGTGCGAATAGCAGCGAAGAAGCTCAAGAAAAATTAAATACAAATAAGCCAGATGTGATATTTCTGGATGTCATTTTGCCTGGGAAAAGTGGCTATGAAATATGTAGAGAACTAAAAAACAATCCTAATACTAGCAATATACCAATTGTTTTTTGTTCAACAAAAAATAGCAAGGTTGATAAGATGTGGGGCGAAATGCTAGGTGCTGCTGCCTATCTTTCTAAACCAGTTAATCAAGATGAGTTATTAGTGGCTTTAAAACAATTAAATATACAAATTTAATTAACTTCACAGAGAAAAAATTTCTCTGTGAGGTGATTAGCTATTAACTGATAGCTCAAGTGTTTTGACGAAATATAAGAAAGGTCAATGCCGATTTAAAACGGCTTATGTAATAACAATTTGAAAAATGGTTAATGGTTAATGGTTCATAGTTAATGGTTCATAGCTATGAACTATGAACCATTAACTATGAACCAAAATCCAAAATAGTATAAGCTTGCACAAAGGAAAAATCACATTGGAGACAGGGGAAAAGTTTTTAAGTTTTAATTTAGGTGCAAAGGATACAGCCGTAATTTCATTGCAACACATCACAGAAGTGTTTCAGATATCATTAGCGGAAATATGCTGTGTTCCTCAAATGCCCAATTGCGTTTTAGGTATCTACAACTGGCGTGGCGAAATGCTGTGGTTAGTTGATTTAGACGAAATGTTGGGTTATGCTCCACTTTCGGAAACAGGAAATTTACTCTCAAAAATGATGGCGATTGTAGTGCAAAAAGATGGTAAAACCTTGGGGCTATTAGTGCGCCAACTCATGGATATTGAATGGTTAGATACTAAGCAATTAAAACCACCTACAAGCGAATTATTTTCATCAGATATTTCTCAGTTTTTACGGGGATATTTTATTAATGATTATGAAGAAATGATTATCAATTTGGATGCATCTACAATTGTTCAAGCTTCTATGTGGGCGATTCATCATTGAGAAGGGGAGAGTTAGGAGTAGGGGCGGGTTTTGTTGATATGTCTCCACTAAAACCGATAATTGATATGCTAAACCCGCCCGTACAGGAGTTAGGAGTTATGAGTTATGAAATTTCAGTCAGTACTTCTAACTCAGAGATATCTTCTCTCATTTTTTCAACTTACATTATTTTACTTTTGAGAATTAAGATTTTTGAGGAGTTAATCATGACAAGCGCGTACCTAGAAAACCAAGAAAATGGTCATCATGCTAATGAAGACGAAAACCCAATAGTTAATTCTGTTCAAAATAATGAAATATCATCAGAATTAAATGTTGTTGAACAGCACTTTAAAAGTTGGCGAAAGCAAGTACAATATATAGCAAATCAGATGCGGCAAGCTTGCGATTTGGATGCATTAGTCAAAGTCACAACTAAAGAAGTCCGAGAAAAAATAGCTTGCGATCGCGTACTTATTTATTGCTTTAATTCTACTGAGTCTGGTGTTGTTTTAGGAGAATCAAAAACAGTAGGTTGGACACCAGCTAGTAGGGAAAACCTTCCAGCTATTATTTTTGGTTCAGAAACCAGTCAAGATTATTTAGAACCTGTTGCTATTAACGACTTCAATCAAATCGAAATTACTCCCCATCAATCCCAACAACTCGATAAATTTCAAATCAAAGCGAGTTTGAGTCAACCAATTTTCTTAGGTGATGAAATCTGGGGTTTACTAGTAGTTCAAAATTGTTCGACACCGCGTCAGTGGCAAGAGATAGAAATTTCCCTACTGTCTCAAATTTCCACAGAACTAACCTACAGGTTGGAAAATTTTGAATTACATAAAAAATTTGTACAACAGACACAGCAATATAAATCCGCAGCTAAAGTTATTGATAAAATTCAACGCGCATCAAGTCTCGACCGAATTTTTCAAGCAACTACGAAAGAAGTACGCGAATTATTACAGTGCGATCGCGTTGCTGTTTATCGCTTTAACCCTGATTGGAGTGGTGAATTTGTCGCCGAGTCTGTGGGTAAAGACTGGGTGAAACTAGTAGGCAAAGATATTAAAACTGTCTGGGAAGATACTCACTTACAAGAAACCCAAGGGGGACGATATCGCAATCATGAAACTTTTGTCGTGAATGACATTTATCAAGTCGGTCACGCTCCCTGTCACATTGATATTTTAGAACAATTTGAAGTCAGGGCTTATGTAATTGTACCTGTATTTGCAGGGGAAAATTTATGGGGTTTACTAGCAGCTTATCAAAACTCAGATACTCGTGATTGGCACAATTGGGAAGTCAGCTTATTGCAGCAGTTTGCTGTTAATTTTGGTGTCGCTGTATCGCAAGCAGAATATCTCGAACAAGTGCAGATTCAATCTGAGCAATTATCTCAGGTAGCTGAACGCGAGAAAGCTTTAACAAAAGTAATCAATCGCATCCGCCAATCTTTAGATGTTGATGCAATTTTCAAAACAACTACTCAAGAAGTACGCCAATTACTGCAATGCGATCGCGTTGCCGTTTATCGATTTTACTCCGATTGGAGTGGCGAATTTGTCGCTGAATCTGTAGGCAAGGACTGGGTGCTATTGGTAGGAACAGGTATTAAAACTGTCTGGGAAGATACACACCTACAAGAAACTCATGGAGGTCGGTACGCTAAAGGTGAAAGCTTTGTTGTTAATGATATTTATCAAGTCGGTCATGCACCTTGCCACATTGATATTTTAGAACAATTTGAAGCTAAAGCTTATGTAATTGTGCCTGTGTTTTCAGGTTCAAAATTGTGGGGTTTGTTAGCAGCTTATCAAAACTCGAATACTCGTAATTGGCAAGCATGGGAAGTCAATTTATTGACTCAAATTGGTGTGCAATTTGGTGTAGCTGTATCGCAAGTAGAATATATCCAACAAACCCAAGAGCAATCCCAAAAATTAGCTTTAACAGCGGAACGTCAGCAAAATTTAATTTCCCTCACGCGCAAGATAGGCGAAGCACTAACAGAAAAAATTGATTCTTCAGAATTCGCTAGCATTCTTCAAACGACAACTGCTGAAGTCCGACGATTATTACAAGTAGATCGGGTTGTTGTCTATCGCTTCAATCCTGATTGGAGTGGCGTTTTTGTTGCTGAATCTGTTGGTAAAGGTTGGGTTCCTTTTAAAGAACAACAGTTCGATCAAGCTCTTTTACAAGAAAATGGTCATTGCAACACTATCCGCAGTCTTTCAGAAATTTATAAAGCTAAAGATACGTATTTACAAGACAATAAAGGCGGTCGTTACCAGCAGAAAACTAGTTTTGTTGTCAATGATATTTATAAAGCCGGATTTCCTGCTTGTTACATGGAGCTTTTAGAGCAATTTGAAGCAAAAGCTTATCTGACTCTTCCTATTTTTAAAGAAAATAAACTCTGGGGATTGTTAGCTAGTTATCAGAACTCTGGGCCGCGACAGTGGGAAGAGTTTGAAGTCAACGTTATGACTCAAATAGCTGTGCTGCTAGGAGTTGCTATGCAACAAGCAGAAACCCTAGAGAAATTACAACGACAATCTCAGGAAGTAGCAAAGACAGCAGAACGCGATCGCGCTGTTGCCAAAATTGTTGATAAAATCCGACAAACCCTAGACATTGACGCCATCTTTACCACAACCACTAAAGAAGTGCGATCGCTACTTAATACTGATCGTGTCGCAGTTTATCGCTTTAACCCCGATTGGAGTGGCGAATTTGTCTCGGAATCTGTAAGTCCTGGCTGGAATCTTCTCGTAGAAAGACAGTATCAAATCGCACGTTTGCAAGAAAGCGTTAGCAATTGCAACGCCATGAAAAGCCTTATCTTCAGCAGTAAGCAGGCGACAGACAGCAAGCAGAAAGTTACAGATACTTACTTGCAAGAAACTCAAGGCGGTAGATTTCGCGATCGCAAAAGTTACGCCGTTGCAGATATCTATAAAGCAGGATTTTCAGAGTGTTACATTGAGGTATTGGAAGAATACCAAGCTCGAGCTTATGCGATCGTCCCAATTTTTCAAGGGCAAAAACTCTGGGGAATGCTGGCAGCGTATCACAACTCTAGCCCCCGTGAATGGGAAGAATCAGAAGTTACCTTATTGCAGCGTATTGGCGACCAATTAGGCGTAGCATTACAACAAGCCGAGTACTTGCAACAACTACAGGCGCAGTCAGCACAAGTAGCAGAAGCAGCAGCACGAGAAAAAGCAGCCAAGGAATTATTGCAAACAGGAGCCATCCAGCTTTTAGCAGCAGTTAGACCTGCTCTTAACGGTGATTTAACAGTACGTGCGCCAATTACCGAAGACGAACTAGGTACTATCGCTGACGCTTATAATAATACCTTGCAAGCCCTGCGCCAAATAGTCAAGCAAGTACAAACCGCAGCTCAACAAGTAGCAGAAACTTCCAGCCGCAGTGATGCTTCTCTCGCAGGATTGACAAATTTAGCACAACTTCAATCTGAAGAAATTACTGAAGCTTTAGGCGAGATTCAACAAATGGTAGATTCTACAAAAGCTGTGGCTTCTAGTGCCGAATTGGTACAAGTAGCAGTGCAGCAAGCCAACCAAACTGTAGAATCCGGCGACGCGGCGATGAATTTGACAGTAGAAGCAATCCAAGCGATTCGCGAAACCGTAGCCCAAACCAGTAAAAAGATTAAACGCCTCAGTGAATCTTCGCAAAAAATCTCCAAAGTAGTGAACTTAATTAGTAATTTTGCTACACAAACTAACGTACTAGCACTGAACGCAGCCATTGAAGCAACCCGCGCAGGCGAATATGGTAAAGGCTTTGCAGTCGTAGCAGATGAAGTACGTTCCTTGTCTCGCCAGTCAGCAGCAGCAACCATCGAAATAGAAAAATTAGTTCAGGAAATTCAAGCAGAAACCGGCGAAGTAGCAGTAGCAATGGAAACTGGTATCCAGCAGGTAGTAGAAGGTACAAACCTGGTGAATGAAACTCGCCAAAACCTGAATGCGATCGTTGCTTCAACTGCTGAAATTAGCAAATTGCTACAGCAGATTACCGAAGCAACTCAAACACAAATTGGGCAATCTGTATCAGTAACAACATCCATAAAAGACGTTGCGGAACTTGCTAATAATACTTTTGCAGAAGCTAATGCAATTGCGGCTGTTTTCCAACAATTATCAAGAATGGCGCAAGAATTGTTGACGAGTGCGAGTCAGTTCAAAGTCAACTAAATAACGAGTTAGGAGTTAGGAGTTAGGAGTTAGGAATTGTAGGAGTAGAGCAAATGGCAGAAAGTATTATTCAGCAGAAAAGTTTTCAATTTGCTTTGGAAATTATTTGCTTATATAAAAAACTGCAAGAACAGCGAGAATATGTACTTTCTAATCAATTGCTCCGTTGTGGTACAAGTATTGGTGCAAATGTAGAAGAAGCAAGCGGAGGTCAGAGTAGAAAATATTTCCTGGCAAAAATGTATATAGCCTATAAAGAAGCCAGGGAAACTAAATACTGGCTAAGACTATTGCAACATTCTCAACTTACCAAGATTGATGTAACCAATGAACTAACTTACGTGAACGAAATCATTCGCATTTTGAGTTCAATCGTTAAGACAACAGAGGAAACAATGCATTGAGCAAAGAGTTAGGAGTGAGGAGTTAAGAGTGAGGAGTGAGGAGTGAGGAGTGAGGAGTTAAGAGATTTATGGATTCCTAACTCTTAACCCCTAACTCCCAACCCCTAACCCCTAACTCCCAACCCCTAACTCCTAACCCCTAACTCCTAACTCCTAACTCCTAATTCCTAACCCCTAACCCCTAACCCCTAACTCCTAACTCCTAATTCCTAACCCCTAACCCCTAACTCCTAACTCCTAACTCCTAACTCCTAACTTATGATTACTGACCCTTCAATCCGCGAACAAGGCTACATCTATTTCCTAACTGAAGCACCAGAATTACTACAAACTCTTGAACAAGAACTCTTCAGTTTATCAGCAGAACATAGCACCGCTAAAGTTCATAATTTAATGCGAGCAACTCATACTATTAAAGGGGGAGCCGCTAATATTGGACTGGATGTAATTAACAAAATTGCTCACTCTTTAGAAGATGTATTTAAGGCTCTTTATAATCCAGATGTAGTAATTAATGCCGAATTACAAACGCTGCTTTTTCAAGCTTATGAATGTCTCCAGCTACCTCTAACCGCAGAATTAAATGGAAGTACTGTTAATAATGATGAAATCCTTCAACGAGCAGCTTCTGTGTTTGCACATTTGCAAGAAAAGTTGGGTGATGCTTTCGGCGCTGAAACTCATATTCCCACTTCAGAGGAATTAGGATTTGATATTGTATTATCTATCTTTGAAACAGGAGTCGCTCAACGCATCCAAAGTCTTGCTGAATTAATTCAGACTCCACCTGATACTCTCGAAATTGCTGATTTTCTGCGTTCTCAAGCTGAGGTATTTATTGGCTTAGCTGAATCTTTGAATTTACCTGGTTTTGGAGAAATTGCCCAAACAATTATTCTTGCCTTAGAAGCTAATCCCACGCAAGCGCTGAAAATTGCCGAAGTTACCCTTGCTAATTTGCAGCAAGCACGAGATGCTGTTTTAGCAGGCGATCGCTCTCTTGGTGGAGAACCTTCCCCTGATTTGCAAAAATTCACAACAGTGGCTACAGACGAGGTAACGGATAAACTATCAACTACACCCGTTATAGAATCTGCTGCTACATCTTTGCGAAGCGAAATTGAAGATTTCTACCAATTTTTAACTACACCTAATTATACGAATAACAAAGCTTTAAAACGAGGAACTGCTAAGTTTTATTTAAAAGTAATTCGCTACATTTTGGGATGGTTTAATCATGAACGAGATATATCTGAACAAGAACTGTGTTTAGCTTTGCTTGTTCCAGAAATAGAGGGAGAAAATCTGGCCAATTATATTGAAAATTGGCTGAGTGAATTTTTGGAGTTTTTACAAGATGAAGAAGATAGCCAGAGTCTATGTCTTTATCGCCAAGGTGCTATTCTTACAATAATTCTTGCCGTTGCCAAATTTAAATTATCTGATGACAGCGAAATTCCAGTAATTGAAACACTGAAAAAACACATCAGTGAATTGGCAAAAGAATATAACAATCACCCTCCTGTTACAGCAGAGGAAAAAAACTGGTTTGAGAGTCCCAAGTTAGAAAAACTACTCTTTTTTAAAGAAATATCTACCTCTGCATCCTTAGAAACAAGTGATAATTTATTAGACACAATATGGGGAGATGAAGTAACCCCTGATGTTCCTGATCAAGTTGTTACGGAAGAAAATGAAGAAGAAAAACAATCTATTAATTTTTCCGACTGTGCTGAATCATTATCTATTATTGAGCAAGTAGTTGAAGATGTTCATGAAACAAATATTGAAGTTATTCCTGAATTAGAAATACAAACTAAGCATAAAATCGAAGAAAAATCTCCTTCCGTTAATAAAAAAACGCGACAAAATTCGTTTGTGCGAGTTGATGTCGATGGACTGCAAAGACTCAATTATCTAGCAGGAGAATTGCTAATTTATCAAAAAAGACGCACTTTACAAGATGAACAACTCCAAGAAATTATTGAGCAGCTATATCAGCAAATAATTAGGCATCAAACAACTTTAAATAAGTTACGTGATTTACCACTAAAGGTACAAAATTTTGCAGTTCAAAATAGGCAAAATGTTGCGGCTATAGACTTTGACTCTCTAGAATGGGATGAATATACGGAATTTTATCTGATGTTGCACGAAGCAACAGAAGAAACATTGCAGCTACAAGAAACCACTGAGTCTATAGATTTACTCCTCAGACAAGCCACTCAAACTCGCGAGAAAAAACAGCGTTTAGCAGTTGGTATTTTAGAAAACCTAGTAGAAGCGCGGATGTTACCTTTAGGGGATATCCTCAACCGCTTTCCTCAGATGATCCAAAACTTGGGAAATGTCTATGGCAAGCGTGTAGAATTGAAACTCATTGGTGCGGGGGTGCTGGTAGATAAAGCGATCGCTGAAAAGCTATACGACCCCCTATTGCACTTACTACGTAATGCTTTTGACCACGGAATTGAACCAGCGGAAGTCCGCAGCGAACTTGGTAAACCAGAACAAGGTTTAATTGAAATTCGCGCCTATCATCAAGGTAGTCAAACTATTATTGAAGTGCGGGATGATGGCCAGGGTTTGAATTTAGAAAAAATCCGTAGAAAAGGTATTGAACTTGGTCTTCTACCTTCAGACAATGAAGCTAAAGGATATCTTTCTACTCCAACTGAAGAAAAAATTTTAGAGCTATTATTTACACCTGGATTTTCCACCGCAGGTAAAGTGAGCGAAATTTCCGGACGCGGTATGGGGTTAGATATTGTACGTTCTCAATTGCAGGCTTTAGACGGTTCAATTGCTGTTCAATCTTGGCCCAATCACGGAACAACATTCATACTCAAAATTCCTTTTTCTATGACTACCGACCAATTAATGATTGTCCACGCAGGGGGTGTTGTTTATGCCTTACTCTTGGACTGTATCGAAAAAATATTAATTCCCTCTGCTGACCAAATTAAAGAGTTTGAAGGTAAAAAAGTCCTGCACTGGAACACTGGTAAGGATGAACGTATGGTTAGCGTACGTCAACTTTCAGAGTTGATGCACTACAGTGGTTCATTGAATCGCGCTAACACATCTTATTATCAAACAGCAGGCGGTATAAAACCCGTACTATTGCTGCGCCAAAATCAAGAACTTTTCGGTTTAGAAGTTGACCAAATTATTGGTGAACAAGAACTAGTAATTAGACCTTTGGGACAGGCGATCGCTCCTCCAAAATATGTTTATGGTTGCACAACCTTAGCAAATGGTACTCTCATTTTAGTAATAGATGGTACTGTGCTGCTAGAGTCTAGAGAAATGCAAGCAACACTTGATGTCATGGCTTTACCGGCTGCTTATTCTTTAAATAAAAAAGCTTTGCCAATGTCAGAAGCAAGCATAGAATCAGCAGCCTTAGTGGCTCTTTCTGATACAATAACTACTACAAAAACCCAGGTTTATCAGTCTCTAGCGCAAAGTAACTCAAAAGTGGTGTTAGTAGTAGATGATGCAATTAGCCTGCGCCAAACTCTCTCTCTTACCCTGCAAAAATCTGGCTATCAAGTCTTGCAAGCTCAAAATGGTGTAGAAGCTTTAGAAAAATTACAGCAGCATCCCGAAGTTCAGCTTGTCATTTCGGATTTAGAAATGCCACGTATGAATGGCTTTGAATTGTTAAGTAATGTCCGGCAAAATCCTAATTTAACAAACAAACCTGTAGTAATTCTCACTTCCCGTAGTGCTGACAAACATCGCCAACTTGCACAAGCATTAGGCGCAACAGCTTACTTGACCAAACCCTATTTAGAGCATGAGTTTCTTTCTACGGTTGAGAATTTAATTATTTAGTCATTAGTCATTAGTCATTGGTCATTTGTTAATGGTTAATAATTCATAGAAAAAATCATTAACTATTAACCATGAACAACTAACTAATGACTAATGACTAATGACTAATGACCATTGACTAATCTTCAAGTGCTTTGGCTGGTACTTCAATAGCTGTAACATCAATTGTGCCTTCTGGTGTCAAGCGCTGAAAATGACCCTGTTGCACTGATAACAGTTCCCCACAGTTAGGACACTGTAATTGGGTTTTGTTTAAACCTGTAAATTCATATTCACAAACCGGACAGCGATCGGTAACTAAGTTGCGTTGCAGCCACCAGCGGAACCCGACAAAGGCAAGAATAGGTATCAGCAACAGTAGCCCAAAAATAATCAGCAACGAGTTAACCAACCAGCCTAAGCCCAATGACCCCAGCAACCACACGACTACTATGAGTGTGAGCCAAGGGCGGAGATGATACAGACTCAACTGAAAGGTATTAAAGCTCATTTCTTATAGTATCGTTCTGCTCTTACTCTAGGATAGCGAGTTTATGCAAGAGTCTCCACACCAAAGTAAATTAAGTATATATTTTCTAATGTTCTGATGCCGAACAAGTAGCAAAATAGCCTGAAAATCTTACTATTGAAGCAATGTAGCGATTTATTACTAGAAAAGGTAAGTCTGGCGATGTCAATCATACCCTAACAGAATTTTGGATTTTGGATTTTAGATTTTGGATTCCAAAAACCTTGTTAATAGGATGTTTCTGTAACCCATCTGTCGTCGCAAATATTTTTACAAATGTATCAAAATTTCATCTATAGCAGTCCGCGCATGATTTGTGAAAATAAGAAACCCGGTATTTTCCCAGATACCCGGTTTCACCAGAACTCTGAATTTTTATAAATCAAAGTCGAAAAAATATCTACTAAACCCGCCCCTACCAAATATTTTGGTTCAAACAAATCAAATCTGCTGTAAACTAGCAAGATTTGATAAATTATGAAAACTTTAAGATATGAAAAATTTATCTTTAGTAACTGCTACACACAAAAGACCTGATAAATTAAAGCAAGTTTTGCTCCCTAGCATTCTTGCACAAACAAAAAAGGATTTTGAATGGGTAGTGATAAATGATGGTGGTGACAGGGAAACAAAAGAAATAATCACTACTACAAACACATTGATAGAAATTAAATATTTGGAAACTACTCATATAGGTCTGTGTGCAGCTAGAAATTTAGGTTTAAAAAATGTAACTGGCGACTTTGTAGGGTTTATAGATGATGATAATTCTATTTATAAAAATTATGTTGAAAAAATGATGCTTTTTTTTCAACATAATTCTCAAATTTCTATGGCTATGCCTATTCAGGATAGAAGAAGAGATATTTATCAAGATGGCGTTTTGCTAAAATGTGGCAAAAACTTTATTGCACCATTACCAGGTTCTAGCAATGAAGATTTTATTCAGGGTAGAGCTTTGTTTGATAGTAATGGTTTTATTCATAAGCGCAATGATAATTTAAGATTTAATGAGCAAATTTTAATTATGTCAGATTATGAATACCTCTTACGTTGCTTTAGTGAATTTGGACTAGGTTCGTTTTTAATATACAACGAGCATTTAGTGGAATATATCCAGACAAATGAAGGAATAATTGGTCAGTCAAACTATCAACAATGGCTTGACGAATTAGAATATATTTGGAACAATAGAGCAGAATATAAAATATTTTCTCTTGTTGAAGTAAATTTGTGGATGCCTCAAAAAATTGAAGATTTAAAAGCAAAAGTTAGAAATAATGAAAAATTACCAGGATTCTCTATTTAAAAATTAGACTGATTGGAAAAGTTTATTAAAAAAATTAACCACAGATGGACACAGATGAACACAGATTTATCCGTGGTTGTAATTAATGCATGATATTACTAAACCACAGATAAACACATATGCACGCGGATAATTTATCTATATGTGTATACGTGTTCATCTGTGGTTTCATATCAAAAAATTAACCTGTGTACGAGGCTTATTCACTAAGAAAACAGAGTTTTCACTTAGCCTCTATTTTTGAATGAATCCAGCCATTCTCTAACTTGTTCTCGCGCTATATCGCGACTTCCCAAACCAAAGGCAAGAGCCATTGCAACCGCGATCGCACCAAGTAGTAATCCAAAGGCTAAATTCACAATATCTGGAGCAACACCGATTTGTTGCAGTGCCATTGCAGATACTAAGGTAATAATGGCAACCCGCGCTACTTGACCTAAAATTCTCGCTTGAGGATTGCCGGAACTGGTAATGATACTAAAAGCAAGATTCGCTAGGAATAAACCAATCGCGAATACTACCAAACCAGCCAATATCCGTCCCGATATAATCACAATGCCTGATACCAGTGCTGTTAGCGCTGGTATATTCAGGATATTTATCGCTGCTACAGTCGCAAACAGCATGATCCCAACTAGGACGATTATACCGGCAATTTCCGATGGGGTGCGGGATGTTGGTGTTGGTGTTGGTTCTTCTGCGGAAATGACTACTCGTCTGGTGGGTGTTGGCAGTCCCAAGACGGAGAAAATGTTATTAAAGCCTATACTTGTTAGGATGCTGGTAACAAGATCCGCCAAAAACCGCCCCACGAAATAAGCAACAACTAAAATCGCTATTGCTGTAAAGATAGCGGGAAGTGCATTGAGAATCTGTTGCAGCATCGCGATCGCTGGCACGGAAATAGCGTCTATCCGCAAAGTATTCAACGCTGCGATCGCTACCGGAATCAAAATCAATACGTAGACTATCGTGCCGATAATTGACGAAAGAGATTGCGCTCCGGTTGCTCTAGAAAGTCCAAACTGACGCCCTAAATCATCAATTCCCGTTGCTGCCAGTAAGTTTGTGACAATCCGCCGTACTATATTAGCAACAAACCAGCCAACTGCGGCTATTAACACTGCTCCAAGAATATTCGGCAGAATGCTAATAACCTCTGTTACCAACACTTCTACTGGTTGCAATGCCTGTTGTAACCCCAGAGTATCTAGTATGGGGACAAGAAACAGTAAAAATATGAACCAGTACAGAGCATTACCAATCGTCACAGACAGAGGTAACTGATTATCGCTGGGTGTACCATCTTGTCGTGTATTTAAACGCTCGTCTACTCTTAACGCCTGTAGTCCACGTACTGTTATTAACTTGACGATGGTAGCTAATAACCAGGCGACTCCCAACAAGATTAACGCACTTACTAACCTCGGTAAAAAGTTGCCAACTTGATTGAGAAAAGCATTGAGCGGTTGAGAAGCCACTCTCAACTCTAAAGTGTCTAAAACGGCAACTATCGTGATTAGCAGGATAGCCCAAAACACCAAGTTAGCAATTAAATTCTCTACCTTGGGCAAGTCTCTATCGCTTTCACGACCCATTACCCCTGCTGCTATGCGGTTATCGATGTTAGTGCGGTTAAGAATTCCTCGTGTCACCGCTTTAGCGATCGCCGCAATCAACCAGCCAATTAACAAAATCACCACCGCTCCCAGCAAGCGGGGCATAAATAAAAGCATCTGTTGGACAGGATCTAGCACAACATTACCAAATCTGGGATCTACCCCAGGTGGTAATGCTGGTGATTGTGCGAAAAATTCCTCCACCCTAATCCACAAACCAGCTCCCATTACTTGGGTCATGTTTTGCCAAGTTATATTCATGGTTTTCCGGTATTACATTTGATCGGAAAAAACACTGTAGATGCTTCGGCCGTAGATTGCCCTGAACAATTCTACACCCGGATAACTTTGCAGTGTTTTGCTTTATAATCTACCAGTAAATCCACAGAGAATTAATATCAAGACTTCTTTTTTACTTTTTTATTAAAAATCTTTTCTTTTCTCAAAAAACAAATCAAAATATTCTTTGACTTCAAATTCATGAGTAGTTATATATACATATAATTAATAAAAAAATAACTTGGACTCGCTTTCCTTATATCTTTCACTTCTTGGGCAGAAACCAGGAATCATTTGATAAAGAGTAACAAATTTGACGGCAATGAAAATTCTGCGTCATAGTCCTCTTTTAGAGGACTTGTGCTATGAGACTGGGACTTATAGTCCCAGGCGGATGTAAGCTTGGTTATTTTTATGATGTGCGATCTGGGGCTTTGCAAGATGTAAGCTTCCCGACATTTATGCAGCGGATTTCGTTCATAGTTAATGGTTCATAGTTCATAGCCATTAACCATGAACCATGAACCATTAACCATTAACCATTAACCATTAACCATGAACAGCAGGGGATAATAAAAAGCAAATAATAAAAAGTGAAATGTTTGCAATGGAAATTTTTGAACAATCTATTGATATTAATGCCCCAGCTACGGTAGTAGAGCGTTGTATTACCGATCGCGTTTTAATGCATCGTTGGCTTAACCCTGCATTGCGTTGCGAACCTGTAGGCGATTGGGGTACGGATATTGGCAGTAAAAGCCGGTTTGTAATTCAAATACCAGTACTAAAACCTACACTATACAGTACTGTTGTAGAAAGACAACCAGGGTTAGTAGTTTGGGGATTTGAGGGTTTTTTTAAAGGACGCGATCGCTGGGAATGTCAACCCATCGAAAAGGGAACGTGCCTAGTAAACCGATTTGAATTTGAAATTCCTAACCCTTTGGTGAGTTGGGGTTTCAAAACCTTTGCAGAAAATTGGACAAAAGAAGACATGCAAGCCCAACTCCGTCGTCTTAAGCGTGTTGCGGAGGGAGTGGGGAGTTAGGAGTTAGGAGTTAGGAGTTAGGAGTTAGGAGTTAGGAGTTGAGAATTGGGCATTGGGCATTGGGCATTGGGGATGGGAAAAAATCCAATGACTAATGACTAATGACTAATGACTAATGACTAATGACTAA
>JBHYDF010000040.1:32708-50379 GCA_051861145.1 Nostocaceae cyanobacterium | reverse complement strand
AACTCATAACTCATAACTCATAACTCATAACTCATAACTCATAACTCATAACTCAATATGAGGAGGAATCTCGCAATGGCAGTCCGCAGCATCGCGGAGGCGGCCCCCCCAACCCCGTGGTCAAGGAATTTAGCTGAGCCAGACATAGATCCATCGGCTTTTGTCCATTCTTTTTCTAATATCATTGGGGATGTACGGATAGGAGCAAATGTAATTATCGCCCCTGGTACTTCAGTTAGGGCCGATGAAGGTACACCGTTTTATATCGGTGAAAACACTAATCTTCAAGATGGTGTTGTTATACATGGGTTGGCAGAAGGTCGCGTTATCGGCGATGACCAACAAGAATACTCGGTATGGGTTGGTAGTAATACCTGCATTACTCACATGGCTCTGATTCACGGACCATGTTATGTAGGAGATAACTGCTTTATCGGTTTTCGCTCTACGGTGTTTAATGCCAGAGTGGGAGCCGGTTGCATCGTGATGATGCACGCTTTAATCCAAGATGTGGAAATTCCCCCAGGCAAGTATGTGCCTTCAGGGGCTGTAATTACTTCTCAGCAGCAAGCTGACCGCTTACCAGATGTGCAAGCCGAAGATAAGGATTTTGCCCATCACGTAGTTGGTATAAATCAAGCCCTGCGAGCGGGTTACTTGTGTGCAGCGGATAGTAAATGTATTAGAACTATTCGTGATGAAATAGCTAAAGATTATACAAACAAAGGCGTTAACGGATTTGAAAGGAGCGGCGAGGTGTCTAGCAGTAGCTTGGGTGCGGAAACAGTAGAGCAGGTACGCTATCTGTTGAATCAAGGGTATAAAATCGGCACAGAACACGTAGACCAACGACGTTTCCGCACGGGTTCTTGGCAAAGTTGCCAGCCGATTGAAGTTAGATCCTTGGGTGAAGCGGTTGCAGCCTTGGAAGATTGCTTGGCTGAACACAGTGGTGAGTATGTCCGTTTGTTTGGTATCGATAAGGGCAGACGGCGCGTACTAGAAACCATCATTCAACGCCCGGATGGAACTGTCCAAGCACCTGCTAGCTTTAAGGCTCCTGCTGCTTCTTCTTATAGCAGCAATGGCAGCAGTTACAACGGTAATGGCAATGGCAATGGTTACAGCAACGGTAGCGGCAAACTCAATGGCGAAACCGTAGACCAAGTTCGGCAATTATTAGCAAGTGGTTACAGAATTGGCACAGAACACGTAGATGAGCGACGGTTCCGCACGGGTTCTTGGCAAAGCTGTCAACCAATTGAAACAACTTCTGCCCATGAAGTGGTTGCTGCATTAGAAGATTGTATGAATAACCATCAAGGCGAATATGTGCGCTTGATTGGTATCGACCCGAAAGCTAAACGCCGTGTACTAGAAACCATTATTCAAAGACCGAATGGTTCTGTAGGAGCATCTTCTGGTAGCAATAAGTCATTTGCTACTGTGAGTTATTCTGCCTCTGCAACAACAACTGCACCAGCTACTAGCAATAAATTAAGCTCTGAAGTTGTGGAACAGTTACAGCAACTTTTAGCAGGTGGGTATAAAATTAGCGCTGAACACGTAGACCAACGGCGATTCCGTACGGGTTCTTGGACTAGCTGCGGACAAATTCAAGCTAGTGGTGTCACAGATGCGATCGCGGCATTAGAATCATACCTCAACGAATACGAAGGAGAATACGTGCGCTTAATTGGTATTGACCCCAAAGCCAAGCGCCGGGTTTTGGAAATGATTATCCAACGTCCGTAAGGAGTTATGAGTTAGGAGTTATGAGTTAGGAGTTAGGAGTTGTTGGTTGGTTTTGCTGCCTACTAACTACTAACTACTAACTTTATTCCTAACTCCTAACTCCTAACTCCTAACTTTTTTCGTATTCTCCGGCTTCTGAGGTTACTATTTCCATGTCTGTGCCGCCACTGCGCCTGGGTAACAGCTTTGATTCTTACATCAGTGGCGAGGTGATTATTCATCCGAGTGCAGTTATTGCACCTGGGGTGATACTCCAAGCGGCTCCAAATAGCAAAATTATTATTGGTTCTGGTGTTTGTATTGGTATGGGGTCAATCCTCAAAGTCCATGCAGGAACCCTAGAAGTAGAAGCAGGAGCAAACCTAGGAGCCGGTTTCCTCATGATTGGCAATGGTAAAATAGGCACTAATGCTTGTATTGGTGCAGCGACAACTGTTTTTAATTGTTCTGTGGAATCTGGACAAGTAGTTGCACCCGGTTCAGTTATCGGTGACGCCAGTCGGCATATTTCTGACTCCGACGCTGCGACTGGCGAAACACAACAGCCACAATTTTCTACAACCAATCCCGCTTCTACAAGTGCTGAGTCCGAGAATGGGAAGGAAGCACAGGAGAAGAAAGAGAAAAATTCTCCCCCACTCCCTCCTGAGGTTGAAACCCCAGGCTATCCCAACTCCCCACTCCCCAATAATTCAGCACTTACAACCGTTGACTCTCAACAAAGTCAAGCCGCCACTGAATCTTCTGACAATAATATCGGTACTCACATCTATGGACAGGGGAGTATCCAACGGCTGTTAGTTACATTATTTCCCCATCGGCAATCCTTGAATAAACCTCCTTCTGACGATGAATCTGAGTAAGTGTTAATTGTAAGTTGTTAGCTTGATAATCCTGGAGAATTTAAATGGATGCACACAATCAACTATCTATTAGCACTGTCCAGACAACGCGTATTCGTCGAGACAAATTCAAGGATAGTGCTTTGGGATTAGTATCAACCCGCAGTTTTCCGGCGATCGTTGGTACGGCAGATATGATGCTGAAATCCGCTGGTGTTCACCTGATTGGGTATGAAAAAATTGGCGGAGGTCATTGTACTGCTATTGTCCGAGGTAATATAGCCGATGTACGTTTAGCAGTCGAATCAGGTGAGCAAACTGCCAAACAATTTGACCAGTTTGTTTCTAGTTTAGTCATTCCCCGACCTTATCCAAACCTAGAGATAGTACTACCTATAACTACCCGTCTCAGTGCATTTACTGGAGACGGTAGTTATAGCCGTTTGAGTAACCAAGCTGTGGGTTTGGTAGAAACACGCGGTTTTCCCGCAATGGTAGGAGCTGCTGATGCGATGCTCAAAGCTGCTGATGTGCAGTTGGCATCGTATGAAAAAATTGGTGCGGGTCTGTGTACAGCCATTATTCGTGGCTCTGTAGCAAATGTTGCGGTAGCTGTGGAAGCTGGTATGTACGAGGCAGAACGCATAGGAGAATTGAATGCTGTGATGGTGATTCCCCGACCACTGGATGAATTAGAGCAAACTTTGCCTGTTGCAAGTTGCTGGATAGAAGAACGTCAACCTGTAAGGGTGCCATTGAACATCAAGGAGCCTGTTGTAGAAGCAGAATTAGTAGAGTTGCCAGATTTATCCAACTTACCTACAAAAATTACAGAAGAAATTTAGATGTTGGAACAATGAGAAAAACGTTGTACACACCCAGTGGGAAGAGGCTAGTACAACGTTGGTTACTATCCCCAAAAAGTACCTTCAAGGTGTGCAACGTTGGCTGGAAGGCATCTTACGCTTTGCTTGTTGTTTTGATAATAACTTCTCCTTTCCATAAGTGAAAGACCTTTTTAACAATAACAAGCATAGACTAGATTCTATACTTAGAACTTATAACTTTTTCATTAGTTACCGTGCATCACTAGCAAGTGTTCAGTGATACTAGATATATCTGACCTCTTGCAAAATTAACTTACAGAAGGGTAAAGGGTAAAGGGGAAAGAATCTCCTATAATCCTTGAACCTTTAACTTACATTTTGCACTACGCCCGAAACTAAAGTTTTGGGCTAAAAGCTTAAACCCGTTAAAACGGGTTATTACCCTTGGCAAATTAGAAATGTGCCATGGCACGTTTCTACATAGCCGGGAATTTTAATTCAGGGCGGGATATTGGGCAGGTGCAAAATATGAGTTAACGTCAGTTTTTACCTTGCGGGAAGCCTTGCTTTGGGCGTCTGCAAGTCGGCAAGGCAAAAGAACCAAGTAAAAAGAAAGAAGTTTTTTCTTTTGCTTTTTGAGTTTTGACTTCCGTAAGGGATTTCCAAGAAATAAATTATCTATCTTCTGGGGTGGGCATATTGCCCGCCCTGAATATGGGACGGGTGGGGACACCCATCCCACAAAAAAATTTGGGATATTTTTTGATTTGGAAGTCCCTAAAGATGCCCAAACTGATGCAAGAAGTCTATTAATCAAGTTGCCAAAAGAGAGGAGAATCACCCTTGAACCAAGCAACGCTGCACCAGTTGAAGGTGTTTGAAGCGGCGGCAAGGCACGGTAGCTTTACTCGTGCTGCTGAAGAATTATTTCTCACCCAACCCACCGTTTCTATGCAAATCAAGCAACTGACAAAATCGGTAGGGTTGCCATTGTTTGAACAGGTGGGTAAGCGCCTGTATTTAACAGAGGCTGGAAGAGAATTATTTGCTACTTGTCGGCAGATTTTTGACAACATAGCTCAGTTTGAAATGAAAGTAGCAGATTTAAAAGGGCTAAAACAAGGACAATTGCGCTTAGCAGTAATTACGACAGCAAAATACTTTGTTCCGCGTTTATTAGGACCATTTTGCCAACTTTATCCAGGAATTGATATTTCGCTACAAGTGACAAATCACGAAGGCATTCTGGAACGCATGTCCAACAATATGGACGACATATATATCATGAGTCAAGTTCCAGAACATTTAGATGTGAATTACCAGCAGTTTCTAGAAAATCCAATGGTAGTTTTAGCACCGCTTAATCATCCCCTAGCAAATGAAAAAAATATTCCCATAGAACGTCTCGCCGATGAACCTTTTATTATGCGGGAACCCGGTTCCGGAACTCGCCGCGCTGTCCAAAGACTATTAGATGAACACGGGGTAACAGTAAAAGTCAAGCTAGAATTAGGAAGCAACGAAGCAATTAAGCAAGCTATAGCTGGTGGTTTGGGAATTTCCATTTTATCTCGCCATACTTTATTACCAGATACGGGAGACTTAACTATTTTAGATGTACAACACTTTCCGATTAAACGGAGTTGGTACATGGTTTATCCATCTGGAAAACAGCTATCTATCGTCGCTCGTACTTACTTTGAGTATTTACTAGATGCCGCCAAGCAAATTGCCGAACAAACTACTATTCCTCGTGATAGTAGCCGTGAAGAAAACAGTTAATTTAACTGGTGATTTTCAACTCAAGATTATACACTTACTATTTGAGATGCAAAGGAAGTGAGAATTGGTTTGTAAACAAAATATTTGATTTAGGTTAAATGGCGTTTACCTAATAAATAACTAAGTACAAAATTGCAAAAAATCGTAGCTAATTTAAATCAGAAAAACTTCGCGTTCCTCTGCATTTACTTTACGTGCCTCTGCGTTTAAAAACGCTACGATTTTTTGCAAAGCTGTACCAAAGTTTCCTTCCTTTATTAAGGAAAGTAAAGGCAAATCAGATAGTGAATAAAACATTTTTTACACTTTTATAGGGCTGGTAGTGGCCAGTTTACTATTTAAAATGTTAAACTATTTAGAATATTAAAAATTCGCCCATAATATTGCTTACTCTTTGCTTGCTGAAAAACAGTAGTATCTTAATAAAAATTAAGATAAAAAACTTAAGAGTACATCATTGAATATAAATTTTTGTGTAAATTTTCAATCTCTTTTTCAACAGCTAAAAACTGCGGTAATTCAATATAGCAGGCAAAGCGAGCAATATGCTTGCCAATACAGATACTAAATCACTTTTTTCCCAAAAAAGTAAAATTGACACTTACAGAAGTGTGATTATCATTTTTGATGGGAGACTGTAAAAAAAATTGCTTTCGGTAAATAGTTATGAATTTTCTACGCGTTCTCCACTTAGAAGATGACCCGATTGATGCTGAACTTATTCAACTAATGTTGGTTAAAGGAGGCTTGGAATGTGAAATATTAATGGCGAAGACACCTTCTGAGTATCTCGCTGCTCTCGATGCGGGTAGTTTTGATATGATCCTCTCTGATAGTGGCATTCCCGGATTTTCCGGACATGCTGCTTTTGAAACAGCTAAACAAAAGTGTCCCCGTACTCCCTTCATCTTTGTTTCCGCAAACATCAACGAAGAAGAAGCTGCTGCCCGTATAAGTGAAGGTGCTTTAGATTATATTCGTAAAGACCAGTTGTGGCGACTCGTGTCCATTGCTCACCGTGTCGTTACAGATAATACAGAACAACAGCCTATAGAAAAGCCTTTGGAACAACAGCCTTCAGACAACCGCTTGGAACGTTACAACCAAGCTATGGAACGGCTGGTTAAGGTCGTTCAAGAACTTTCTCTAGCTCGTAGCTTGGATGAAATTACAGCAATAGTGCGCGTCGCAGCAAGGGAATTGACTGGTGCTGATGGTGCTACCTTTGTGCTACGTGAAGGAGATGTGTGTTACTACGCTGAAGAAAATGCTATTCAGCCAACGTGGAAAGGTCGGCGTTTCCCGATAGATATTTGTATCGGTGGCTGGTCTATGCAGCACAAGCAGCAAGTAATTATTGAAGATGTGTATGGTGACGATCGCATTCCTTTTGAAGCATATCAACCCACTTTTATCAAGAGTTTGGTGATGGTGCCAATCCGAACAGAAGCACCAATTGGCGCAATTGGCAACTACTGGGCAACACAACACCGCGCTACACCAGAAGAAGTACGGTTGATTCAAGCTTTAGCGGATACTACGTCGGTGGCGATGGAAAACGTCCAAGTTTATACTGAATTAGAACAAAGAGTACGCGATCGCACTGCCGAGTTAGAAGCTGCAAACAAGGATTTGGAAGCCTTTGCTTATACCCTTTCTCATGATTTGCGATCGCCATTGAGTGCGATCGATGGCTATAGCACATTTTTGTTGAATGAATACGGCAACCAACTTGATGATAAGGGAAAACATTATCTAAACCGCTTGTGTACTGCCGCTGACCGTATGAACGCGCAAATAGACCAAATGTTGTCTTTGCACAAGCTATCACGAGTTGAAATCAAGTCGGAAACAGTCAATCTTAGCAATATTGCCTCGGATATTTTAGCAAACCTCAAAACTACCGAACCGAATCGTAAAGTAGAAACCATTATTCAGGAAGGACTAACAACTCATGGCGACCCCGTACTGCTGCGCGTAGTGCTAGAAAACCTGTTATCTAATGCTTGGAAATATACTTCCCAACGTGAAGTAGCTCGGATTGAATTCGGTTGTGCCCCAGAAACAGACGGTTTGCCAACATTTTATATCAAAGATAATGGTGCTGGATTTAACATGAAATACGCTGAGAAACTGTTCCGTCCTTTTCAGCGAATGCACTCCCAGTCAGAGTTTCCAGGTACGGGTGTAGGACTTGCCTCCGTACAACGGATTATTCACAAGCACGGGGGACGTATTTGGGCTGAGGCGGCTGTAGATCAGGGATCAACTTTCTACTTTACACTAAGGAGCGGTACTAGCTCCTAATCCCTAGATTTTTTGTCTCTGAAACCACAGATAAACACAGATATACACCGATAAATTAGAGATGTTAGGTATTTGTTGTTTGTTGGTGGTTGGTAGTTGGTGGTTGTTTGAAACTAACAAACAATAGATAACCAATAACAGTTAAAGCCTTACAATCTTATATTCGCGCCATTTGCTGCTAATCTCACGAGTTCCTCATATTTTGTCTATAGCCTGCAAGTAGTAGCACAAAAAAAATTATGACTCAAAATAAAGCCGAATCCTACATGACACTGATGCAAATTCCCCCTGGATATCTCAACATAATGGGTTATGTGAATGAATCAGAGGTGAATGGTCCCGGACGCCGTGCTGTGGTCTGGGTACAAGGATGCTTGCGAGAATGTCCGGGTTGCTTTAATCAAGAGTCTTGGTCATTTGAGATTAATCAACTAATATCCGTTGACAGCCTTGCTGAAAAAATTCTCAGCAATCCTAATAATCAAGGAGTTACCTTTTCTGGTGGGGAACCCTTCTGGCAAGCGCCTGCACTGGCAATTTTGGCTCACAAACTCAAGGCGGCTGGACTAAATGTAATGTCATTTAGCGGTTTTACCCTAGAACAATTACAATCCGAGTATGCTCCTGCTGGTTCGCAAGAACTTTTGGAAGAGTTAGATATCCTCATTGATGGCCCCTATATCCAATCGCTAGCGGTAAATTCGCCTGATTTTCCTGTATCGTCCAGTAATCAACGGGTTCATATCTTCAATCCTGCTTTAAAAGACCAGATTACTTGGGCAAGCGACCAGATAGAAATCCATATTTTTAAAGATGGTAGCCGACTGGTAACTGGCTATCGCGGAAGGTTGGAGCTTTCCGAATGAGTCAACTTTCTTGTTTGGCAGGCAAAAAGCCTGCCCAAAAATTTAGTTGATTTTATAGTATAAAAACAAAACTAATTTAAATAATTTTAATTAGTACATGATTGGACAAAATTGTGGTGTTATTTCGTAGGGTGGGCATTGCCCACCAAGCAGAACGGTGGGCAATGCCCACCCTACATCTAAATCAATTTGATACATATTTATACAATTCAATGCTTAGTACAAAATTGCACAAGAAAAGTAACGTTGTTTGTAGTTGGGCTTTAGCGCTAAAGCCCAACTACGAGCCTTAGCTTGCAATACTAATTTATGAAATGCGGTACTTAGTCACAAAAATTAAAAAATATTAATATATTAAAAAATATAAACTAAAATTCAACAGAATTATATTTGATAAGTATTTTTATTTCGTATAAAGATAATAAAATCAAAACATAAATGAATATTTTACTACCTATAGGATTAAGTTCTATTATCTGAGCGGGCTGTCCGGTCTACTCAGAAGAATTTGTCAAAATTTAAAATGTAAATAAAATCTGCTTTTGCTGCTTAATTATACATTCAAGCACAATTCCAAGCATCCAAAATCGTCAATCAAAACTGAATCACTTACGGCTGAGTCAATCTAAAATTTTAATGAAGAAATCTTAAAGAATATAGGAGTGAATCATGCGTTTACTACACACAATGCTGCGTGTTGGTAATCTGGAAGAATCACTGAAGTTTTACTGTGATGTCCTGGGAATGAAGCTACTGCGTCGTAAAGATTATCCAGGAGGAGAGTTTACTCTTGCTTTTGTTGGTTACGGTGACGAAAGCGACAACACAGTTTTAGAACTAACTTATAACTGGGGTGTAGAAAAGTATGATTTAGGCAATGCTTACGGTCATATAGCTATCGGGGTTGATGATATCTACGCTACCTGCGAGGAAATCAGAAAGCTTGGTGGTAAAGTAGTACGCGAACCGGGACCAATGAAACACGGTTCTACGGTAATTGCTTTTGTCGAAGATCCAGACGGATATAAAGTAGAACTGATTCAATTAGGTACTCAAGGCTCTACTGTTAAACAGGAAACAGAGCAGCAACTTGTGAATCAGTAATTTTCAGGAAAAATTGCAGGAGATAGAATTGAGCGTCAAGCAATGCCGACGGCAAAGAATGCGTACGCCAAAATTACTAGCGGGGGGTTTAGTCGGTTGGGGCATTTTCTGCCAAACATGCTTACCCTCAAAGGCAAATTCTTTGCTACCTCAAAACCAGACAGAAACTAAAAGTCCTAATTTAACTATACAAGCGGCTATTCCAGAAGTTGATGCTATGCCAAGAGTGGAAGTATCGCCTCCTGAAACTTATACCAGTTCACAGAAAGCGGAATTTTCACCCGTTGCCAACTCTGAATTTTTAGCAGCAAATGAGTATAGTAATGTTGGGATTGATTCTGGTGGGTTAACTCAGCAAACTTCAGTTTCTGAATTGTCTGATGTTAAACCAACAGACTGGGCTTATCAGGCTTTGCGATCGCTCATGGAACGTTATGGTGTCATCTCTGGCTATCCAGATGGCACCTTTCGCGGAAATCGTCCCGTTACTCGTCATGAGTTTGCCGCAGCTCTTGCAGCAACTCTAGATAAAGTAGACAATTTACTTGCTACTGCTGTCGGCAATCAGTACATCCAGGAAGACGCGATTGTTTTACGGCGGTTGCAAAAAGAATTTAGTTCGGCTTTAAATGATTTGCAACAGCGTACTGATAGAATAGAAGCACGTGCGGCTGAATTAGAAGCAAATCAATTTTCCACTACTACCAAGCTGCAAGGTCAGCAAATTGTTGCTCTCAGCGATGCTAATGACGCTCAATCAACTGTAATATCGCGATCGCGCTTAACTCTTTCTACCAGCTTTGACCACCAAGATTTACTCATCACACAGCTAGAAGCTGGCAACAATGGTGGTGATGCCATTGGTTTAGCACAAAAAGAAAATCGCAATCTCCTGGGAAATACTGGTTTTATCGCCAATGGCGGTGGACTTGATTATACAGATGTTGAATCCGATCTGAAACTCAAGCGCTTGCACTATACTTTTCGTCCCTCGCAAGATTTCGCAGTCACCGTAGGCGCAAAAATGTCACCACGGGATTTTATTGACCGCAACAGGTATGCTAACAACGAAGCGATTGATTTTAGTTCTAGCTTTTTTTTGAATAATCCTTTAATAGTCCAAAACCAAATTGATCGTAATGGCGGTGCAGGTGCTGCGATCCAATGGAGTCCAGGCGGTGGTAATGTGAATTTGCGATCGCTTTACATTGCAGCCGATGCCGATCAACCGAATTCTACTAATACAGAAGGCGGTTTATTAGGCGATCGCTATCAAGCCAGCGTGGAAGCCGAATACTTTCCCAACGATCAGCTAGCATTCCGGCTGCAATATACAAATGCTCAAATTAATAATACCGACATTAACACCTTCGGTATAAATGCCGAGTATGCTTTTACCCAGAGTACAGGTATTTTCGGACGTTTCGGATTCGGTAATTATAATGGATTTAACACTGCGATTAATGAAGATTTAGATTTACATCCCATTAGTTGGGCAGTAGGCTTGGGTTTTCGTAACCTTTGGATTCCTGGTACTGTTGCGGGTGTTGCCGTTGGTCAGCCTTTTGTCAGCGAGGATTTAGGCGACGCCACCCAGATCAACGTTGAAGCATTCTACAACCTGCAACTTAGCGATAACCTCAGTATTAGCCCCACACTCTCAGTAGTGACAAACGCTGATAACGATAGTTCTAACGGTACTATCTGGCAAACCACCCTCAGAAGCGTATTTTCGTTTTAAATTGGGGATAGGGAAGAAAAAAGTTAGGAGTTAGGAGTTAAGAGTTATGAGTTATGAGTTAAGAGTGAGGAGTTAATAAAAACTCATAACTCCTAACTCCTCACTCCTAACTCCTCACTCCATTCTCAAGTTGCAACCGTAGATACAAGCGGATGCAAGCAGTTCGTGCTTGGATAATAACTTGGGCAAATAGTCCGTAATTTAAAATCCAAAATCACGGCAGTTGCTACAACGCGGGAAACCCGCAAGGGCGCACTGCCTCCAAAATCTAAAATCTAAAATCGTACTGATGCAGCCTACAGATCCGGATAAATTTACAGATAAAGCCTGGGAAGGGATTGTCAAATCTCAGGATATAGTGCGTGCTTATCAACAACAGCAATTAGATGTAGAACATTTAATCATTGCCCTATTACAACAAGAAAACGGCTTAGCAGCACGTCTCCTCAACCGCGCTGGTGTGGATGCTAACCGTTTGCAACAGCAAATCGAAGACTTTACCCGCCGTCAACCCAAAGTAGGTAGAAGTGATCAACTCTACCTCGGTCGCTATTTAGACCTAATGCTTGACCTTGCCGAAGAAGCGAGAGTGCGGATGAAAGATTCCTACATCTCCATCGAACACTTACTTCTAGCTTTCGCGGAAGATGAACGCATCGGTAAGCGTATGCTCAAAAGCTTTAATTTGGATACCGCTAAGCTAGAGGCTACTATTAAAACAGTTCGGGGTAGCCAAAAGGTGACAGACCAAAATCCAGAATCCCGCTATGAAGCTTTACAAAAATTCGGTAGGGACTTGACAGAACAGGCAAAAATTGGTAAGCTCGACCCCGTAATCGGGCGCGATGATGAAATTCGTCGAGTTATTCAGGTTTTGTCCCGTCGTAGTAAGAATAACCCGGTTTTGATTGGTGAACCAGGGGTGGGTAAAACAGCGATCGCCGAAGCTTTGGCACAGCGGATCGTTAATGGCGACGTTCCCGAATCTTTGAAAAATCGGCAACTTGTGTCCCTGGATATGGGCAGTTTGATTGCTGGGGCAAAATACCGAGGTGAATTTGAAGACCGTTTAAAAGCAGTTCTCCGCGAAGTTACGGAATCAAACGGGCAAATAGTCCTGTTTATTGACGAATTGCATACCGTTGTTGGTGCTGGTTCCGGTCAACAAGGCTCAATGGATGCGGGAAATTTACTCAAACCTATGTTGGCGCGGGGCGAACTGCGGTGTATTGGCGCAAGTACCTTGGATGAATACCGTAAATACATCGAAAAAGATGCGGCTTTAGAACGGCGTTTTCAGCAAGTATTTGTGGATCAGCCCAGTGTAGAAAATACGGTTTCCATTTTGCGGGGGCTGAAAGAACGTTATGAAGTCCATCACAACGTGAAAATTTCTGATTCAGCGTTGGTGGCGGCTGCTACCCTATCAGCAAGATATATTAGCGACCGTTTCTTACCAGATAAAGCTATTGATTTGGTGGATGAAGCAGCGGCGCAGTTGAAAATGGAAATCACTTCCAAACCAACAGAATTGGAAACTATTGACCGTCGGCTGATGCAGCTAGAGATGGAAAAACTGTCCTTAGCTGGAGAAGAGAAAGCGACAATTCAAACAAAAGAGCGTTTACAGGGAATTGAGCGAGAAATCAGCAATTTAACAGAAAAACAGCACGAATTGAACGACCAATGGCAAGGCGAAAAGCAACTGTTGGAAGCTATTAGTGCCTTGAAGCAGGAAGAAGAAAAGCTGCGGGTGCAAATTGAACAAGCTGAACGCGCTTATGATTTGAATAAAGCTGCCCAGTTGAAGTATGGCAAATTGGAAGGAGTGCAGCGCGATCGCGAGACAAAAGAAGCCGAACTAATCAAAATTCAGAGTATAGGTAAAACCCTACTGCGGGAACAAGTCACCGAAGCCGACATAGCCGAAATTGTCGCCAAATGGACGGGAATTCCTGTAAATCGCCTGTTAGAGTCGGAAAGGCAAAAACTACTCCAACTCGAAAGCCATTTGCATGAAAGAGTTGTTGGACAAGAGGAAGCAACAGCAGCAGTAGCAGCCGCAATTCGTCGCGCCCGTGCGGGAATGAAAGACCCCGGTCGTCCTATTGGTTCATTTTTGTTCATGGGACCGACGGGAGTCGGGAAAACGGAACTAGCCCGCGCTTTGGCACAATTTCTGTTTGACTCGGATGACGCCCTTGTACGGTTGGATATGTCCGAGTATATGGAAAAACACTCGGTTTCTCGCTTAGTGGGAGCGCCACCAGGATACGTTGGCTACGAAGAAGGTGGGCAACTTTCTGAAGCAATTCGCCGCCGTCCTTACTCCGTGGTGCTTTTGGATGAAGTAGAAAAAGCTCACCCCGATGTGTTTAATATTTTGTTACAGGTGTTAGATGACGGTAGGATTACGGATAGTCAGGGGAGAACCGTTGATTTTCGCAACGCCGTAATTGTTATGACCAGTAACATTGGTAGCGAACACATTTTGGATATATCTGGTGATGACTCTCAATATGAGAAAATGCGAAATCGGGTAATGGATGCCTTGCGATCGCACTTCCGCCCTGAATTTCTCAACCGCGTCGATGACCTGATTATTTTCCATCCGCTTAACCGTAGCGAAATGCGGCAAATTGTGCTAATTCAACTCAAGCGGGTAGAAAATCTGCTTGCAGACCAGAAAATAAAATTGGAGATATCGCCAGCCGCTTGTGATTATCTTGTGGAAGTGGGTTACGACCCGGTATATGGCGCACGTCCGATCAAAAGGGCAATTCAAAGAGAAGTGGAGAATGCGATCGCTACCAAAATCTTGGAGAATACCTTTATTGGCGGTGACACAATTGTGATAGATAAGGGTGAGAGCGGGTTAACCTTTAATAAGAAAAAAGTGATGAAGGTAGCAGCGTCGCAAAATGCGACCTACATACTTGAGACATCCCGTGAGGTTTGAAATTAAAGACGCGCCTAGGCGCGTCTTTAATTTGTATGCCCTGAATTAAAATTCGGGCTGTGTAGAGACGTGCCATGGCACGTCTCTACATTGGTTAAAAACCGACTCGATAAAATTTTCAACCCGTTTTTAACGGGTTTAAGCTTTAAGCCGGAAATTGATTTCACGGCTAATTGATTTCACGGCTAATTGATTTCACGGCTAATTGCTTTCAAATTTTTGACCTTTTATTCAAACGTTGTAGAAAAATTAGCATCTCTAAGCCTGAAACTGTTACTTTAGATGATTTTCTGGGAAACCTGTAACTATATACCCCGAAACGTTTATCAGTCCATCAGCTTAGATAGGTGTATTATATGCAACTCATCACCTCTTTAGATATTAGAAATTCAGAATATTTTTGCAAAGACAGATTCATCAGCTATCATCACCAAATTCGGCTTATTTCTTCGCTTGGTAGTCAGGTAAAAAACATTCTGGAAATAGGAATTTTTAATTCCCTGTTAAAAGAACTACTCAAACTGAATGGCTACAACGTAAGTACCGCAGATGTTGACCCCAACCTGAAACCAGACTTACTTTTAGATTTGACAACAGACTTTTCACTACCAAAAGATAAATTTGATGCAATTGTACTCTTTCAGGTACTGGAACACTTGCCTTACGAACAGTCAGAACAAGCCTTGAAAAAACTAGCAGAAGCGACAAAGAAATTTTTGGTTATTTCCCTTCCCCATAACACCCAATTTTTGACACTCCAGGCGAGATTTTCCTACTCACTCAGACCAAGACATTTATTTATAAAAATCCCCAAATTCTGGAGTACAAAGCCTATATGCAACCAGCACTACTGGGAAGTAGGACTAAAAGGATATCCCAAACAGCGAATTTTAAACTCTATTGCCCAAGCAGGGTTAAAAGTCAAGCAAGAATTTATAGACCCCACCCATCCATACCACTACTTTTTGTTACTGGAAAAGAGTTTCAGCAATATTTAGATACCATCTTAACTAGCAGGAAGTAGGGAAATCCGCATCATAACTTGACGGCAAACAATGCTAAACAAATAAATTAAACCCTGAGCTTAGCATTTAAAATTCTGAATTGTTATCATACCCTCTTGCTTTCTTTGGGCTTATCCTTGAAAGCAGAGGGTTAGGGCGTGTTTGCCATCATCATGTTTCAGATACTTGCATCAAACATTACCAATTATGCGAGAACAAGGCACTATCAGTATTCATACTGAGAATATTTTCCCAATAATCAAGAAGTCTCTTTACTCTGACCATCAGATATTCTTACGGGAACTGGTATCTAACGCCGTAGATGCCATTCAAAAGCTGAGCATGGTATCGCGTGCTGGGGAATACACCGGCGAAATTGGCGAACCAGAAATTCAAATTACCATAGACAAAAACAACAAGACTCTCTCCATCACCGACAATGGTATCGGGATGACGGCAGATGAGATCAAAAAATACATTAACCAAGTTGCCTTCTCTAGTGCCGAAGAATTTATTCAAAAATATAAAAGCACAGCCGACCAATCGATTATCGGTCACTTCGGTCTGGGCTTTTATTCTTCCTTCATGGTGGCACAACAAGTTGAAATCGATACCTTATCTTACAAAGAAGGAGCGCAAGCAGTTCACTGGACTTGCGACGGTTCCCCAGAGTTCACCTTAGAAGATTCAACCCGTACAACTGTCGGTACTACTGTTACCCTCCATCTTTTAGAGGAAGAACAGGAATATTTAGAATCAGCACGAATTAAAAATCTTGTCAAGACCTATTGTGACTTCATGCCAGTACCAATCAAACTGGATGGTGAAGTTGTAAATAGGCAAAAAGCACCGTGGCGGGAGTCTCCTAATAATCTGAGTCAAGAAGATTATTTAGAGTTTTACCGCTACCTGTATCCATTCCAAGAAGAACCTCTACTGTGGGTACATTTAAATACAGACTATCCCTTTATCATCAACGGGATACTGTATTTCCCGAAACTGAAGCCAGATGTAGATGTCACCAAAGGGCACATTAAATTATTCTGCAATCAAGTTTTTGTCAGCGAAAATGTAGAAGAAATTATCCCGCAATTTCTGCTACCGATGCGGGGTGTGATTGATAGCACCGATATTCCCCTAAACGTATCGCGGAGTGCTTTGCAAACCGATCGCACCGTGCGGAAAATAGGCGATTATATCGCCAAGAAAGTGGGCGATCGCCTAAAAGAACTCTACCGTGATAACCGCGAACAATACATTAACGCTTGGAAAGACCTCGGAACCTTCGTGAAATTCGGGGTCATGAACGACGAGAAATTTAAAAAACAAGTCGAAGACCTGATTATTTTCCGTACTACCGCTAAGCAGCCAGAAACAACCGTTTCTCAAACACCAGCAGTACAAGTACAATCTGAGGAAGGGGATGCTTGGCAAGAAGTTACCCCAGCAACTCCAGCTTCCCCCTCGCAAGCGGGGGGGACTGAGGGGGTGTCATACACAACCCTGAAAGAGTACCTAGAACGCAACAAAGAACGTCACGAAAACCGCGTTTTCTACAGTACTGATGAAGCAACGCAGGCTACCTACGTAGAACTGCATAAAAAACAAGGTTTGGAAGTCCTATTTATGGACTCCTTCATAGACACCCACTTTATCAACTACTTAGAACGGGAATATCAGGATGTCAAATTTACGCGGGTAGACTCCGACTTGGATCAAACTCTGCTAGATAAAGAAAAAGCAGGGGAAATTGTCGATCCGAAGACGAATAAAACTCGTAGCGAGGTTATCAAAGAATTATTTGAGAAAGCACTCAACAAACCTCGGCTAAATATCCGCACCGAAGCCTTAAAATCAGACGATCCGCAAGGTACACCACCTGCAATGGTGCTATTACCAGAAATTCTGCGCCGTTTGCGGGACATGAACGCCTTAATGCAGCAGCAAAACGTAGAATTTCCTGAAGACCACGTTTTGTTGGTGAATACCTCTCATCCGCTGATTCAACATCTTGCAAATCTGAATCAAGGTAGTATCATTCAAGCTGATGGTCAGTCGCCTACAGATCAGTTGGTAAAATTAATTTGTCAACACGTCTACGATTTAGCGCTGATGTCTCAGAAAGGCTTTGATGCAGAGGGTATGAAAGCCTTTGTCGAACGCTCAAATGAGGTACTTACCAAACTGACAGAACAAGCAGCCAAGTAACCTCACCCCCTAACCCCCTCTCCTTGCAAGGAGAGGGGGAGTATTTTCTCCCCTCTTTGTTTACCTTCTTTCTGACACAAGATTACCTATTTCTTTCTTTGTGTCCTTTGTGTTCTTTGTGGTTCGTTAAAAAACCCTCCCAGTTCGATTAGGTATTCTTCAAGCGGGAAAGAAGTAACAAGGGAACTATTTCCCCCCTCCTCGCTCAAGAAGGGAACTATTTCCCCCCTCCTTGCTCAAAAAGGGAACTATTTCCCCCCCTCCTCGCTCAAAAAG
>JBHYDF010000040.1:0-32608 GCA_051861145.1 Nostocaceae cyanobacterium | reverse complement strand
GGAACTATTTCCCCCCTCCTCGCTCAAGAAGGGAACTATTTCCCCCCTCCTCGCTCAAGAAGGGAACTATTTCCCCCCTCCTCGCTTGCGGGGAGGGGTTGGGGGTGGGGTTCGTATACAATAGGAGATCGTGTTGAAAATAAACTGGAGATTATTACCATGTCTCGTCGCTGTCAACTAACTGGCAAAAAGGCAAACAACGCCTATGCAATTTCCCACTCTCACCGCCGTACCAAACGCCTACAGCACGTCAACCTGCAAAACAAGCGCGTTTGGTGGCCTCAAGGAAACCGTTGGGTAAGACTCAAACTGTCTACCAAAGCCATCAAAACCCTGGAAACTAAAGGTTTAGAAGCAATGGCAAAAGAAGCCGGGATTAACCTTAATCATTACTAATACTCAATTGCGTTTCTCTTTCAGTAGGAAATTGAGAACACAATAAGTGAGGAAATACCTCACTTAATCATTTTTCTGCTTCCCTCACTAGGTGAAACAAGTAAAAATCAGAGTATTTTCATCCGTTACCTCCCCATCCAGGGGAGGTTTTTAAGTGCCTAATATTATTTTTATCTCGAGTGATAAGTTTTCAATAACAAGTGGGTACTATAAGTTTACTCAGCTAACCATATCTTCATGAACTTGCTTTACTCTGAAAAACATTCCCGCAAATTTGACGTAAATTTATGGCGTTATTATTACTTGTCGGCTAGAAATTAAATAATTCAGATAAAATCAGTATTTACCGGAAAAATCTGAAAAATTTACAGATGATATAACTTCAAAAAATTATCTTGTGTGCTGCGATCGCAATCTCTAACTATTTGCGTAAATCGAAAGTAGCTACATAAATAAAAACTTTGCTTTTGCCTACGACATTACTCGAGAGGCATTATTTTCAATTGCATGAAAATTAAAAACATAAAAAATACTTGACAAAAAAGTGAATTATGTCTCCAAATCGCAAGTTAGTCAAGGCAATACAAAATTTTTACCACCAAAATTGCAAGCACCCTTCATCTGCAATTAAAGAGCAAAGTCTATGGTTGTTGCGAAATTTATTGATTACCAGGAAACAACCAGACTGGGTTAACGCTGGTTTTATTTTACCGACAGTAGCAATGGTATCGCTAGTAGTAGTACTGTTGACTATTGCAATTTTGTTTAGGTCTTTTGAGCGTTCCAAAAATGCTAGTAATGTTAGGGTAAATGAAGCAGTTCTCAACGCTGCTGCTCCGGCAAATGACCGCGCTAGAGCTAAATTAGATGCTCTATTTGAAGACCCAACATTGCCACGAGGAACGCCCTCTGATAGTGCTTTATATGATGCTCTTAAAAAAGATAAGTATAGGTTGGGTGATGAGACTCGTTTGAAATTAGCTTATAACATTAACTCAGACTCAGACATCGACCTCGACAGCACATTAGAAAACGACGAAACACTAAAAACTGCCTGGAAATTTGCTGTTGATACAGATAACAATGGGCTAAAAGATAGCTATGTTCTTTATGGGATCTACTTTCGCTCACCAAGTAGAAACTCTAGTGGTAATTTTACTAGAGAAAGAAGTCCTTTAGACGCTAGAACTCCACCAATGGATAATGATTCTAATAACCAGCAGTGTTCCAATGCGGCTGGTTTTTCTAGTTTGGTGGGTAACTCCAGTTGGTTCAAGCTGCAATCTGGCAATTTGGGTAAAAGCTTTTTTGTATATACCGTTAATGTGCCAATTACTCAAACAGAAATGAGCGGCTTGGACAATGCAGTATACGAAGCATACAAAGGAAATAAAGGTTTTGTTGCATTAGAATTTCAACAAGACCGCAGTCGCATTCCCCTGCCAAACAACGCCGTTTGGTTTGAAAATGACCTGGAAATCGTAACTGGTAATACAGAGTTGAAACTGAACGGGCGAATTCACACAAATAGCAACTTGCTAGTAGCCGTAACTGGTAGCCAAGGTAATATAAAATTACGGCAAGTTAGTAGTAAATCTTCCTGTTTTTATAATCAAGAAAACGGACAAATTAGTGTTGGCGGCAATGTTGGAAATGGTAGCCTTGCTGAAAATACAGTTAAAGGAATAACCGTTGACCTTTATCAGGGATTTGGGAAAGATGTCATCACTGCTGATATTAACAACACTAACAAATCTACAGACAGTACTGGAGGCTCGCAAATCGGATTCAACGATGCAGCATATAATGAACGCATTGCAAGAATGAAGACTGATGCGCTCGATTTATGCACAAATTGTCAAAGCGCAACTACTGCTAATGATTTAAAAACTGCTGTTAATAGTAGTTCCTATCCAGAAGAAGTTAAAAATAATGTTGCAGCTAAGGTAAAGAATGATGATGATATCACCACAGCCAAAGATGTCCTTGCAGACGAAATAGAAATTTATCTGCGAAACCGTACCCGAAAAGTTCCCTTTGCCGAAGTACCAGATCCCACTGGAACAGGAGCATTAACTGGATATACCACTATTACTGCCAGCTTGGAACCTCAACAAACTTGGAGGGAACCACTAGATTCCAATAACAAGTTAACAGGTACAAGTATCACTGTAGAAACATCTAAGCTAGAAGCGACATATCCCAATTTACAGAAGCAAGAAGGCGTGCAAACTAAATTGGGCGATCGCATTTTTGTAGGTAATAACCTACCTGCCAGATGGCTCCAAGGTAGCACCTATGTTGGTTCCGAAGCTAATCAGTATATTTCCGGCGTTAACTGGGATAGACCAACTGATAATCCTAAGCAAAGATGGCGTAACACTCAAATACAAGCTATTTCAGACCTGGGTATATCAGATCGAAATGGCTTCTGGGAAGAAAAAGCAGCAGAGAATCCTTTAAATCCCTTAGATAGTGTAGGCGGAGTCAGGATTGTTACTGGTGCAGGTATCTACGTTGATGGTTCTGGCACTTCTAACACAACAACTGGCCCATTTTACGGTCGCGACGATTATTCTTTTTTGACAACTCCAAATCCTTCTGACGATACAGTTGTCTGGCCAGACACTATGCCCATGTTCGACCCCCAAGAGGCGACCAAAAAAGGCGACTTACTGATGCGGGCAACAGCTGTCTATCACTACAAAATAAGCTTTGGTAAAGACCAAGAACCAATTGCTTGTGTAAGTAGCTATTACGACTCTACAGATGAAACTACAGCTAAAAACAAAGTTAATAAAGATGGTGGATATGGTGTAGATACTACTAAAGGTCGGTCAAACAATGGTGTTGTTTACAATTTCCCTGGAAGAAGCGAATTTGGTACTAATAAAGCTCGTCTCCTACGACAAGCAAACTTGAAATACCCTAACGGGCGTTGGGTTAACCAACCATTGAAAGATGCCTTAGAAAAAATTGGCACTGGTACTACAGTACCCAGTACTGGCTTACAGCTAGCAGATTATTCAGCAATTGATACAGCGCTTTGTGCTATTGAGATTCTGGAAAATGAAAGCAATTTCGTAGCCACTCCTAGTAACCAGCCTCCTCATGGTGCAATAAGAGAAGCGTCTTTCCTAGATGGTAGGGAAGTCAAGCAGATTAGTACATCAGCCTCACCAACGGACTACAACCTAGACCTAGAACAGCGCCAACCTTTAGAAGTTAGAGTCACAGACATTGATTTAGGTCAGCTAGCTGATACAGTAATTACAAATGGTGGCACAACCGAGTATTTATTGCCCTATAGTGGCATTATTTACGCTACACGAGATGATGCATTGCGTGATGCAAGCAAAACATACGATGAAAGCGATCGCAATAGTGTACTTGAATCAGAGTTACTCAGCCCCACTGATTTTAAGCTTGACCCCACTCGTCGCCCTAGCGGTATCCGCCTAATCAACGGTGCAACCTTGGCTAGGAAACCTGGCACTAATAACAATGCTTACGAACCCAAAGAAAAGGGTTTGATTTTGGCAACAAATTTGCCCGCATATGTCAAGGGTAAATTCAACTTGCACCGCACCAGTACATCTAGTACCACAGAAATTGAAGAATTTACACAAACAGAACCAACTACTAACTTCTATAATCGCAGTACTGCCAATACAGCCTTTGCCTGTCGTCTAGGAAGAACAGGCTGTCCTGCTACAGAAGGTGACTATTGGCGACCTGCAACTATCATTGCCGATGCTATTACCCTGTTGTCTGGTGGTTTTAAAGATGGTTTCCGCAGTGAAGGGGACTATGACCTGAACAACAACACAGGCATTGTTGTGGCGAGAAACTTAGATCCTGATAGCTTTCCCAGTAACTTATACACTACTTTAGACGAAAGAAACAAGCGTCTAAAAAATGGCTTTTGGGAAAACAGCTTTGCCACGAGTGCAGAATGGTGGCAAGCACCTGATGCAAATGAAAAGATTTTCCCCAAAACAGAAGTAGGTTCCTACGTCAAAAACGGAGTCACACCAATTCAGCGGCGGGCTAAGCAATTCTCTGAGTATTTAATGGAAGTTTGCATTAAGTTGCCTGTTGATAGGTGTGGTTCTGGCGATTGGTATGTCGATCCCAATCCAGCAGATCCAGCAGCCAGAAAAAAAGCATCTGATGTCATCGGTCAAACATTCGATATCAGCATTCATAAGGCAGGTACAACGGCTGAACTTGCAGCCCCAGAATATCGACGCTATCCACGTCGAGTTGCCTTTAAACGTAATTCTAGTAACGAATTGCAACAACAAGGTAATAATTATATACCTTTAGGCATAAGTGGTACTGATGAGACAATAAAAGAGTATCCTTACACTGGTTCAGGTTCATCTGAGTCACCCAGACTAGGAAATAATGCGCTTTGGTTTAGAACTACTGGCTTTAACGCCAACCCAAGCACCGATCCAAAATACGGCGCTAACTACAAGCTTTTCTATTATCGTCCCTTTGATGGTTCTGACCCTGATAATAACCCCGATGATTTAACGGATCAACCTTTATTAGTGCCAGTTTTGCAAATTCATGAGGCAAGCCGCAAACCACCTGACCTGAGAAATGACAATCCATCACAAATAGGTGATGATTTTCGACTTCACTGGCTACAAGTAGCTGATGCGAACACTACATTTAATGCAACCTTTGTATTAGGAAATAGTCCCGGTAGAGGCGTGGAAATTTCCGCAGGTTTGCAAAACTTGGTGCGATTTTTGGAAAGCTGGTTCTATCAGACAGACGATCCTAAATTGAGAACAGCCAAAATTAGTGGCAGTTTTATTCAGTTGAAGCGGAGTGCCTATGCTACAGCACCACTTGCACCCATTTTCACCGCAAGACAAGCAAACACTGCTGATGAGAATACTAATAATCTCAGCGTTTTTGACTACCCATTAGACACTTACTCTACTCCGAACGCTAGTGGTATCTCACCTTTCTACAATCCACCAGACCGAAACTGGGGTTTTGATGTGGGGCTGTTGTCAGAACAACCTGACCTATTTGCCCAGAGATTTACTTTGCCTCCAACAGGTCGCCCAAATGAGTTCTTTAGAGAAGTAGGTCGAGATGACTCTTGGGTGAAAACACTGCTTTGTGCTGGTCAAGCTGATAACCAAACAGGGATTGCGACAACAGCAGGAACGACAATAACTTACAATCGTGCGGTTCCTACGGAATATCGCCCAAGTAGCTGTCCATCTATACCAAGTGATAACTAAAAATCGGGTTTGAATATTGGGTAAATTGCCATGACGATAGGGAAACAAGCTAGCAAAAAAAGGCTAAAAACGACTCAATTAAAAAAGATAGTTGCATCATACCTGCAATCCAGGCAAGGGGGTTTCACAATAATTGAATCTTTGGTGGCAATTCTTGTGGTTAGCCTTTTGCTAGCAGCGATCGCCCCAGTAATTACCCTATCTGTGGCAACTCGTGTTCAATCCCGACGAGTAGAATTGGCTACCCAAGCTGCGAGAGTCTACATTGATGGGGTAAGAACTCAAAAAATCACAGCCCCTGGCTCCACAGGTAGCGATACTCTACAAGCATATGCTGCCCCTACAGCTACGGGAAGCTTAACCTGTACAGCAAATTCTTACTGTACAGCCCCAACAGAGACATCTTTGTACTGTGTAGATTTTGATGGTACTGGTAACTGCGAAACTACCAGTCTCATAGATATAGTTGTGCAAGCTTTTCGCCGCAACTCAGCTAGCAGTAATCCTAACAGTGGATATGCTTTAGGGATACGGGTATATAGAGCCAATGCTTTTGGGTTAAGCACTACTCTTTCTCGGAACAATGCTAATGGTAATAACGAAAAAGTTACACAAGCAAGTTTCACCGGAGGCGCTGGACAGCAGAAAGCGCCTTTGCTGGAAATGACAACAGATATTAACGACACTGTACCGAAATATGGCGACCTTTGCGCCCGCTTGAGTGGCTGTAACAATTGAATGCTGATTCTTAAGTATCTATCAACAAAAGGGAAACCGCAGCATGATGAATTTACTAAAATTTATCCTGAGCATTCAATTAAAACGCTCTGGAATAAATAAAAAAAATAGCGGCTTTACCTTAATTGAACTGCTGGTAGCAATGATACTAGCTGTACTAGTCATAACGCCTTTAATGGCATTTATGATTAACGTTTTAGATAGCGATCGCAAAGAACAAGCAAAGGCAACCACTGAACAAGAAATTCAAACAGCCATTGATTTTATTGCGCGTGATTTACAACAAGCAGTTTACATTTACGATGCTGATGGTGTAACCAGAAACAACAATACTACAAATATCAGCCAATCAGGAATTAAAGACCAAATACCACCTCTAAAAGGTGCTACTAATTGTAACTCTACCAATTCAAGTAACTGTACACCAGTGCTAGTTTTTTGGAAGCGTGAGTTTGTAGCCGATAGTGTTGGGGTAAGTTCCAAGACAGACACCAACAAAGATGATGGCTTTGCTTATTCATTAGTGGCATACTACTTAATCACCAATTCTGGTTCTGGTTCTAACTCCACTTGGTCGCCTTCAGCACGCATTGCTAGGTTTCAAATTCGCGGACCGGTGAATGCTGCTTATGCGGATGCAAACAATGACAATGTTACAAATGATAGTAATAGCAATGAAAAAGTAGACACAGGATTTAAACCACCACCATTAGATAAAAGTGGTGCTACCCTCAAAGAAAAAATGAATCAATGGTTGGCTGATTCAGCAGCCTACACTCAACGTGTAGAAACTTTGATTGATTACATTAGCACCAGTAGCCCTGCCATTACTTGCCCTAGCGGCGCACAAGGTATAGGAACAAATACCAGCGGCTTTTATGCTTGTGTAAATGACAAGGAAGTATTAGCACAAGTGTACTTACGAGGAAACGCTTTTGTTCGCCTTAACAATAATAATACTCAGTACAATAACAGCGTTTCTGCTTATTTTCCTGCTGCAAGCATTAGGGTACAAGGAAGAGGATTTTTATTTACTAAATGACCTGTAAAAATCATATTTTTTAATAAAAAATTATTATGTACAGCGCAGCTTTATTGATGTTAAAAACAATTAATAAAAAACGTGTGGTGGAAACATCAAAGCAGCGATGTCTAAATCATCCACAACAGAATGCTGGCTTTACCCTGATTGAAGTACTAGTAGTAGTGTTAATAGTGGGAGTTTTGGCAACAATTATTGCTCCTGGCTGGCTTGCATTTGTCAACAGACAGCGAGTAAATAAGGCAAATGATGCCATTTTGGCGGCGCTACAACAAGCCCAGCGAGAAGCTAAAAAAAACAAACGTAGCTATAGCGTCAGTTTTACAACTAATAGTAGTGACCAAGTAGCACAAATAGCCATCCATCCCAGCAGTGAAAACCCTAACAGCTACTGGCGTCCCTTGGGCGAAGATTCAGGAGTTAAACCAAAGGAAGTCGTACTAGGTACAAATATTACCAATAACACGGCTGGAACATCTATAACTTACGCCTCCCCATTTAATACATCCACTCCACAAACTATTACCTTTGATTACATGGGTACTTTGCCAAATGCAAACTTTGGAACAATACCTACAGGTTCAACAGAACCACCAGGTTTAAAAATCGTTGTTGCTGTACCTGCAACAGGAAACGCCGTAGAGCCTACTAATACAAAGCGATGCGTCATTGTAAAAACTCTCATCGGCGGAATGCAAACAGCAAAAGACCTTAACTGCAATTAAACTTTAGTAACTGAATAATAAAAAATCAATATATATACGGAAGCTTAAACTGCACCTTATGAGCAAAATTAATACAAAAGGTGGAGTTTTTTCCTCGTTCATATCTATAAATCTAATTTCTGATGAATGACTAGTTATACAGAGAAATATTGTTGTTTTTTTACTAAGCTAAAGCACATTTAACTTGCTGCCTTTAAATTTTTTCAAATTCTTGTGGGGTGGGCGTCCCGCCCGCCCAATTTATGCAGATTAAATGCACAACAGCTTATTTTCTAGAATTACTCAAAAATACCCTTACTACAAATAATACAAATTCTTACACCATGACCGAGTGTCTTGACTTTACTGTAGCTATACCAACTTGCAACGGTGAAACCCGATTACCTGAATTGCTCGAAAGACTGCGAAATCAAATTAACACCGAAGATTTGTCATGGGAAATTATTGTTGTAGACAATAACAGCACTGATAATACAGCAGCTGTTGTTAAAGCTTATCAAGCAAATTGGCAATGTCCTTACCCTTTAAAGTATTGCTTTGAAGCGCAACAGGGAGCAGCATACGCCAGACAGCGTGCAGTAGAGGAAGCTAAAAGCATTTTTATAGGTTTTCTTGATGATGACAACTACCCAGCATCAAACTGGGTTGAAACAGCTTATGCTTTTGGGAAAAAGCATCCTAAAGCGGGAGCATATGGTAGTCAAATCCACGGAGAATTTGAAGTTGAACCTCCAGAAAACTTTGAGAAAATAGCCTGTTTCTTAGCCATAACCGAACGGGGTTCAAAACCTCACATATACCAAGCCCAAATGAAGATACTACCTCCGGGAGCAGGCTTAGTAGTCCGCAAACAAGCTTGGTGCGAAACAGTTCCTAAACATTTAGTTTTAAATCACAAAGGTAGAGAGGCTGGTTTAGCAAGTGAAGATTTAGAAGCTGTATTGCATATTCAGTTGAAAGGTTGGGAAATTTGGTATAACCCAGAAATGCGTATTTATCACCAAATTCCGGCATGGAGATTGCAAAAAGAATACTTAACCTCTCTATTTCGCTGCGTTGGTTTAAGTCGGCATCACCTGCGTATGCTCAGAATTAAACCCTGGCAAAGACCATTGGCAAGCCTTTTATACTTAGTTAATGATTTACGTAAAATTATACTCCACATGATTAAATATCGTGGTGCAGTTAAAAATGACTTAATTGCCGCCTGTGAAACTGAATTGATTGTGAATAGTTTTTTCAGCCCTTTTTACCTTTTTAAAAAAAGATATTTAAAAATAATTCATTATGTATGATTAGTTATTTTTTAAAATCATTAATCATCATAATAATAAAAATAAAAAATTAGAAAATATGTCTATAGAATTAACTATTGCAATTCCTACATACAATGGGGAAACTCGCCTACCTAAACTTTTAGAACGGTTGCGATCGCAGATTGAAATAGAAAACCTAAAATGGGAAATTATTATTGTTGATAACAATAGTACCGACAATACAGCTAAGGTAATTCAGAATTATCAAGATAACTGGAACAATAACTGTTTGTTAAGGTACTGTCTGGAAACAGAGCAAGGAATTACGTTTGCAAGATTGCGGGCTGTGAAAGAAGCCAGAGGGGAGCTTATCGCATTTTTAGATGATGATATTCTGCCTGCGCTTGATTGGGTTGCACAAGCTGTCGCCTTTGCGTCATATTATCCTCAAGCTGGGGCGTATGGCGGTCAAATTCATGGTGATTACGAGGTAAAACCACCAGAAAATTTTGTCAGAATCCAAAGTTTTTTGGCTATTAGAGAACGTGGAGAAAATCCTAGTTTATATGAACCAGAAAATTTAATTCTTCCTCCTGGCGCAGCGCTTGTCTTCCGAAAGAAAGCATGGGATGAAAGTATTCCTAAAGAGCTAAATTTTAAGGGCAGATTGAGCAAGTTAATGGTAGCTGGCGACGATTTTGAGCTACTGCTACATATATACAAAGCTGGTTGGAAAATTTGGTATAACCCTGCCATGCATACTTATCATCAAATACCACATTGGCGATTAGAAAAAGATTACTTAAAAACTCTGATTCGTGGTTGTGGCCTATCTATTTGCCAATTACGCTTAATCAACGCAAAAACTTGGCAAAAACCAATTATTGTTATTAAGGTTTTTTTTGGTAGTTTACGCAGATTATTACAGCATATCATTAAGTATCAGATTAAATTGCAAAGCGATACAATTTTGCTAATTGAAATGGAATTTTACTTGAGTAGCATGATAAGTCCTTTTTATTGTTTAAAAAACATATACAAAACTTGATTAGTCGATATTTATTAAAAAATCTTACTTATTAGTTAAATTACTCTACAAAAATGTCATAAATAATATATGAAAAATATTTCTGTAATTATACCAACTTACAATAGTGAAAAAACTATTAAACATACAATTGAATCAGTTTTAAATCAAATTTATACTGATTTTGAACTATTGGTAATTAATGACGATTCAAAAGACTCAACCCTAGATATTATTTCGCAGTTTCATGACCCTAGGATAAAAATATTTTCCTATCCTCATGCTGGTGGAAACGTTAGCCGTAATCGTGGACTTTCACATGCAGTTGGAGAGTTTGTAAGTTTTTTAGATGCAGATGATATTTGGACGCCAGACAAGCTTGCTAGCCAGATTCAGGCTTTACAAGAAAATCCTCAAGCAGCAGTTGCTTACAGTTGGACTGATTATATAGATGAAAATGGGGAATTTTTGCTTTCAGGTGTTCATATTACTGCTAATGGAAATATTTACGAGCAACTATTGGTATCTAATTTTTTAGAAAATGGTTCTAATCCCTTAATTCGTAAAAATGCTTTAATTGAATTGGGTGGTTTTGATGAATCACTCACCGCTGGTCAAGATTGGGACATGTGGCTACGATTAGCGCAGAAGTTTAATTTTATTGCTGTACCTACAGTTCAAATTTTATATAGGAAAAGCCCTAATTCACTATCTGCTAATCTTGCAAGGCAAGAAAAAGCCTGTTTACAAGTGCTTGATAAAGCCTTGAATACAAGTTCCAAAGAGTTACAACATCTTCGCTCTAAGAGCCTTGCAAACCTATATAAATATCTCACCTGCAAAGCTTTGGAAAAGCCGTTAAATCGCCAAAAAGCTTGGAAAGCAGCTATATTTTTATGGAAGTACTTTATAAACGATTCATCAAGGCTTCAACGTATAAATTTAATTTTCAAGATATTATTAAAAATTTCTATTGTTATTTTTTTACCTGCTATTTTATCTACAATATTTTTAAGCATAAATAAGACAAAATAAAAGAATTATCAATATACATAGAGCTTGCAAATAAGTTGTAAAAAAAACATATGTATTGCAAAAAACGGCCTATCGTAGGGGCACAGCAATGCTGTGCCCCTACCCCTGTAATCACAAAAACGAAAAGCGCTATTTTTATCAAAATCGACCACAGATAAACACAGATAAACACAGATGAACACAAATTTTATCTGTGTTTATCTGTGTTTATCTGTGAAGCGTAATTAACCTAGAACCTGGTTTTTACAATAATGTGTAACTTGGAACGGTAATTGGTATAATAAGTATATAAAAAAACCTAACCATCCGGACAATAGAAAAACTACCAGAAGATAAAAATAGATGCTTCTAGTGTGTTTTTCTCTGTTTAATTAATGCAAAATAATTTTTCCAAAAATGATTCTAGTAGTGGTTTCACATTGCTAGAAAACTTGATTGTGATTGTAGCAATTAGTATATTAAGCGCGATCGCTGCTCCTAGTTGGTTAAGTTTTGTAGAAGTTCAACGTCTCAACACTGCTCAAGATGAAGTTTACCGCGCTATGCGTCAAGCCCAAAGCCAAGCCACAAAAGACAAATTAACCTGGCAAGTTAGCTTTCGCGAAGAAAATGGTATTGTTCAATGGGCTATTCATAAAGCAGAAGCGGGCAAATTTATCCCTGATGGTATTCGTGCCAATGATAACCTATGGCATAAGCTGGATTCAAATATTCGCATTGATAAAGAGCAAAACAATAAAGGTGAAAAAGAAACAACTTTACGAAATAAATCTTCACAGCAAGCATGGCGAATAATATTTAATTACCAAGGTTGTCCCGTTTATGAAGTTGGAAATGAATGTACCCAAACATCACTACAAGCACTCGGACAGATAACGTTTTATAGTCAGAATGCTAGTAAAATTAAGCGTTGCGTCTATGTTTCTACAATTTTAGGAGCAATGCGAATGGGAAAAGACCATGCTAGAGCCAACCAAAATGACAAATATTGCTATTAATATATTCTTGGTTGAACTAAATTAAAATATTGCGTGCTGAAATCACCAAAAATCGCCAACCAGCATCTAATTATTTTCACCCGCTATCCAGAACCAGGCAAGACAAAAACCCGACTCATACCCGCTTTGGGAACTGAAGGCGCAGCAAATCTTCAGCGCCAAATGACCGAACATACAATATCTCAAGCTAAAAATTTGCAAAAGATAATTGATATATCTTTAGAAATCCGATTTGTAGGTGGCAATTCTCAATTAATGCAAGATTGGTTAGGGTATGATTTGGTTTACCAGTCTCAAGGTGAAGGAGATTTAGGTAAACGGATGGAGCGATCGCTCTCGAATGCCTTTCAAGCAGGCGCACAATACATAGTTATTATCGGCACAGATTGCCCTAATGTCAATGCCCAAGTTCTCACCACAGCTTTTGAGGAACTCCAGCAGTGTGACCTTGTACTTGGTCCAGCGGTGGATGGTGGTTATTACTTAATTGGTTTGCAACAACCAGTTCCAGAATTATTTACTAACATAGACTGGGGAACTGCTCAAGTATTGCAACAAACTGTGGAAATTTCTCATCTACTCAATTTATCAGTAGTTTACTTGCCGACCTTAGCTGATATTGACCGTCCGGAGGATTTACCAATTTGGGAAAAAATTTTTGCTCTGGAATAGGGATTGGTTAATGGTTAATAGTTAATAGTTAATGGTTAATGGTTAATGGTTAATGGTTACAGCAGAACCACAATTTTTTGTCGGGGCGGGTTTAGCTGAGATCCTTTCTGCTTGAATTCAAGATTGAAACAAAACCGGCCCCGACAATATCGTGTGGTCTATTTACCTGAAAATCGCTGTAATAGCCATGAACCATGAACCATTAACCATGAACCATGAACCATGAACCATGAACCACCAACTAACCCTTGCTCTATTGACTTGTATCGTCTAGCACGAGGAATTTTCGGAAGACACCATAAACCATCGATGTTACCGTAATTTAATTGTTCACCGAAAGCATAAATATTTACGTGCCTAAGAAATCTGCGAGTTCTAAATAATAGACAAATATAGGGAACAATATCCTAGTAACTTGAAATAAAATAGTCACTCACTCGAATTTACTAAGAGATAATGATGAATAACCGTTTTGCAGGCATCATCGCAGCCCGTACACTCAAAGTGGTTGGCATAGTCTTAATTTTGTCCTTTTTGCTTGACGTTTTAATTCTATTGTTTCCCTTCCAACCAACAAATCGCACATGGCAAATTGATTTGGCAACTGCGTTAGTTGACCGAGGAATTGTACCTATGGTTGGCTTGGGTATGCTGTTTACCGCACACTGGGTTGATACTACCGATGATACTCACCCATCTGGTATAGATTTGAGATTTCCGGCGCTGATATTATCGAGTATCCTAGGCTTGATGTTCTTACTAATTTTTCCCCTACACCTAAACAATGTACGTCAAGCGAGCGCTCAAAGAGTAGAACAAATCACCCAAGAAGCAGATCAGGCAGAAACTCAACTGAAGAACCAGCTATCACAAGTACAAGCTCAATTGGGTAATGAACAGGTTAAAGCTGAGCTAGAAAAGCAAAAAACCCAAGTTAAAGCTCAATTTAGCGAACTGCTCAAAGATGACCAGCGATATCAGCAAGCACTTAATAACCCCAATCTCCCCGCAACTCAGAAAGAGTTACTTAAGAAGTTTAAAGCAAATCCCCAAGAACTTGACAAATTTCTCGCTCAACAAAGCGATCCGCAGCAACTTGCAAATCAGCGACTCAGCCAAATTCGTCAGGGTAAAGAAGAAGCTGAAAGACAAGCTAAAGAAAGAGCTTGGAAGTCTGGACTACGAATTGGTATGAGCAGCTTGTTGCTAGCCATTGGATACATTATCATCGGTTGGGCAGGATTAAAAGGTATGGGTACTGCAAAAGGTGGTGTACGTAAAGCTACAGCACGCTAGCTTATTTTTATATCAGGCAGTAAGAGAAATGCAAAAATTATCATCTCATACTGCCATTTTTATTCAATTTTGGATTTTAGATTTTGGATTTTGGATTTTGGATGAGGTTTTTGTTAAAGGCGGGTACGTGGTCTTCCTAAAGGACAAGGAATAATTTACAACAATAATAATTGCTACTAAAAGTTTGGAATGTTCTCAATTTACATATTGACTTATAACGAAGAACTAGATATTGCCGCTTGTATTGAGTCAGCAATGCTAGCAGATGACATTATTGTTGTAGATTCGTGCAGTAGCGATCGCACTGTGGAAATTGCCAGTCGCTATCCCGTCCGTGTAGTCCAACACGCATTTGAAAGCCACGGTCGTCAGCGCACATGGATGTTAGAAAACATACCACCCAAGCACGAGTGGGTCTACATTCTCGAAGCTGATGAACGCATGACACCAGAGTTGTTTGCTGAATGCAAACAGGCTACTCAAAATCCTAATTACATCGGCTACTATGTTGCCGAACGTGTTATCTTCTTGAATACCTGGATTCGTCGCAGTACTCAATACCCCCGTTATCAACTGCGTCTTTTCCGTCATGGTAAAGTTTGGTTTACAGATTACGGTCATACGGAAAGAGAAGTTTGTGAGGGTTCAACAAGCTTTTTAAAAGAAACCTATCCCCACTACACTTGCAGTAAGGGTTTAAGTCGCTGGATTGAAAAACACAACCGTTATTCTACAGATGAAGCGAAAGAAACACTGTATCAGCTAGAACATGGAGGCGTTTGCTGGCGAAATTTGTTCTTTGGTCAGTCGGAAGTTGAACGACGCCGCGCTTTAAAAGATTTGTCTTTACGCCTACCCGCCCGCCCTTTGCTGCGTTTTCTTTATATGTATTTTATCTTGGGTGGCTGTCTTGATGGACGCGCAGGTTTAGCTTGGTGTACATTACAGGCATTCTACGAATATCTAATTTTGCTTAAAGTCTGGGAAATGAAGCATATACCTACACCCAGTTTAGATACAAAATCTCTTGATATGGTCAATAGTCAATAGTCAATAGTCAATAGTCAATAGTCATTAGTCATTAGTCAGTAGTCATTAGTCATTGGATTTTTCCCATGCCCGATGCCCAATGCCCAATGCCCATCTTTTTGTTTTCTGTAGAGGTGAACGTTAGTTCACCCTTTCATCTCTAATGGGAAAAGTGCAAGATTACAAATATTACATTAAAATAAATTAAATAAATTAATATTTTTTAGATAAATTTTTAAGAATAGCTCAGTAGTACCATCATCAAACTAACTTCCTAGAAAAAGCGGATTTTCGTGCTAGTCGTAACTGCTGCTAGAATTCTGAGCAGCTTTTTATTCGGCGCGGTAGTATTAGAAATACCCTCAAGACTTGCAACATTCATTTACAAGTCTTAAAAAGTAAAGTAACGCCCTATTAGACTAACCAGCCACCATCCCAATACTGCAAGGGATAAGGTAAAAGGTTAAAGGGGAAAGGGTTGAATTACTTATTTTACGCCTTTTCCCTTTCCCCAAAACCCCTTAACCAACAAGTATTGGCCACCATCCTGGTTGATATTCGTCTATATGCACTCAGTAGGATAGAAAAAAGCTGGTTTTACAGTCATAAGTGCGTTTGATTGCGACAGCAACCAAACTGTTTGCATTTTGCGACAGTTACTAGCAGCGTCTTGTATGTCAAGGACTGTCTTAGCCATTTGACGAAACTGCCGGTATGAGTACCAATAATAGAAATTCTACTAACCTAAAAAAGGAGAATCGGGGTTTGGTAATCGATCGCTGGAAACAGGACTTAAAAAATGACCTGATTGCTGGTCTATTGGTAGTGATTCCCCTAGCAACTACCATTTGGCTAACGATTACCATTGCCAGTTGGGTCATTAACTTTCTTACCCGAATTCCCAAACAATTGAATCCCTTTGATGGGATGCATCCTATCTTAGTCAATCTGCTCAATCTCTTAGTGGGACTGATGGTACCACTGTTGAGTATTCTTTTGATTGGCTTGATGGCTAGGAACATTGCTGGACGGTGGTTACTGGACTTCGGTGAACGGTTCTTACAGGCAATTCCCTTGGCTGGACAGGTTTACAAAACTCTGAAGCAGCTTTTGGAAACATTGCTCAAAGATACAAATGGCAAGTTTCGTCGTGTAATTTTGGTGGAGTATCCTCGGCGGGGAATGTGGGCGATCGCTTTCGTAACTGGCACTATCAGCAACGAGATCCAAGCTCATATGTCTCGCCCCATGCTGAGTATTTTTATTCCCACAACCCCCAATCCTACCACCGGATGGTATGCTGTAGTACCCGAAGATGAAGTAGTTAATCTGTCAATGTCGATAGAAGATGCCTTTAAAGTTATAGTTTCTGGTGGCATTGTCGCCCCTAATACTCCCCTACCCCCCCTGATTATTACTAAAGACCGCAAATTAGAAGCGTCTCCTCTAGAACCAAAACGGCAAGTTTTTCCTGTTGAAGATACCTAAAATCATTTAATGTATAGTCACAAGCTGATAAATTTCTAACTTTGTTTATCTTAGTCCTTTGTAAATCACTCCTCATAACACTCCTACTCATTTATGCAACCCAGGAAACCCCAGCAAATAGCTCGTGAATTGGCGCTTTTAAGCCTCTCTCAATTGCCAGTTAACCCAAAGAAACTGACAATTGAGCAACTACCTAAGTTAGTGCTAGCAGCAGTACGTACCCTGAGATCGGAAGTGCAAGATACTCTCGAAAATGCCGCTGGTGAACTACAACGCAGTAGCGATCGCCTTTTAACTAGCCAAACTCGCGCTAACGACCTCAACACTGCTAGAACTATGGTCAAAGAAGCAATTGGCTACACTCAAACGGCAATTAATCAGTTGAGTGCAGCAGTTGAGTTTCCAGAATTGATTCAACTAGCAAATCAGGATAAAGAAGTTAGCAGATACGCGATTGAACTTGTTAGAACAATCAGTGATGAGCGAAAAGAGATAGATGAGAAAATAGCCGCAGCCTTAGTAGATTGGCAAGTTACTCGCCTTGCCCAAATCGACCGTGATATTCTACGAATTGCTGTAGCAGAAATGGATTTTCTTGACGTTCCAGCCAGTGTGGCAATTAACGAAGCTGTGGAACTGGCAAAACGCTACAGTGGTGAAGACGGTCATCGATTTATTAATGGTGTTCTACGCCGAGTTACACAGCAAAGAGAAACGGCTTAAAGTGTCGAAAATTAGGGCATAGGGAAGAATAACGCTCAAATGTGCCCTAAATTCAAACTAGTGACTAAAAGCTAAATTCGCATTGGCTCCGTATCTACTATATGGATTTTTTACAAAAATTCGGTTTTACGATGATAACAACCACAGATAGACACAGATGAACACAGATTTATCGGTGTCCATCTGTGTCCATCTGTGTCCATCTGTGGTTAATTTCCAAAACTTGGTAAATGCGATAGCTTTAATTCACATAGCTGCGTAACATATAAATATTGACCAATTACGCATTCTACTTTTCCCATAAAAACTGCTTGAGGTATTAAGTTGGTAGTGTGGAAATAGCTAACAAATAAAACAGCCAGCTACAAATGGTTTTCAATTGGTTCCGTCGTCAACATAACGATTCTTCTGACACCACTTCCCAACAACAACAGGAAGAAACTCCTACTGCACAAGAAACTCAAACACAATCAGCAGCAACGTCAACACCAACGCCAGAAACAGAACAACCAGTGGCGGCAGATTTATTGGCGTACGCTAAGGCTGCTTATCAAAATATTCAGCACAAGCAACAACCCCAATCAGAAGCAACTCCACCTAGCGAGGTAATAGAAGAGACTACCGTAGAAAAATTAGTATCAGAAACTATAGTTACAAAAACCGCCCAAACAGAAGCTGAAACAACACCAATAAACGCAGAATCAGCCGAAACTGTTGCGGAACAGACTGTACAAGAACCTACTTATGAAGAAGAAAAAAGCACAGAGTATCAAGCGGTAATTACGGAATCAGCAGATACAAAAATACAAGAAATAGCACCGAGTGTCACCGAAGGAGTAACAGCCGAAACACTTGCTTCCGCAGAAACCACAGAAAAAGCAGCACCTGCAACTTTATCTTTTCTAGAACGGGCAGCCGCAGAACGACAAGCGAAGCAAGAAAGACTAATAGCTAGTGCCATTGAAGTAGAACAACCAGAAGAAGTACAAACCACTACTACAGAAGAAGAAGTAGCACAGGAAATTCCTGAACTGGCTTTTGATGAAGGATTTTTGTGGTCAGCAGAAGTTCTGGCGGCACAGGGTAGGCGTGCGGAAGATATTTCTATTGAAGAAATAACGTGGTTAAAGAAGCTACGCCAAGGTTTAGGTAAAACCCGCCGCAATATTGTTAACCAACTGAAGGCAATTGTCGGTCAAGGGCCACTTAATCAAGCTGCGGTAACGGAAATAGAGGCATTGCTTTTGCAAGCTGATGTCGGTGTAGAGGCGACAGATTATATTATTGAAGCCTTACAGAAAAAATTGCGAGAACAAGCTTTACCTCCAGACGCAGCGATCGCCTACCTAAAAACAATCCTGCGGAATATGCTGGATGAACCCATCCAAAAATCCCAGAAGTTTGTATTTGCACCCGAAAAAGGCTGTTTGAATATTTGGTTAATTACTGGGGTAAATGGGGCAGGTAAAACCACCACAATTGGTAAAATCGCCCATTTAGCCCAAAAATCTGGCTACAATTGCCTAATTGGGGCAGCAGATACCTTCCGCGCCGCCGCTGTGGAACAGGTGAAAATTTGGGGTCAACGTAGCCAAGTAGAAGTAATTGCCAATCCTGGTAAGAATACCGATCCAGCAGCCGTAGTGTTCGATGCGATCGCAGCCGCAACCTCACGAGAAACAGAATTACTTCTCGTAGATACCGCAGGAAGACTACAAAATAAGAAAAACTTAATGGAGGAACTCAGTAAAATCCGTCGCATCATCGACAAAAAAGCTGCCAATGCTAAAGTAGAATCACTGTTGGTTCTCGACTCCACTTTAGGTCAAAATGGATTGCGACAAGCTCAAGTCTTTTCCGAAGCAGCCAATCTTACTGGCGTAATCTTAACCAAGCTGGATAGCACCGCCAAAGGAGGCGTAGCGCTTGCCGTAGTGCAACAGTTAGGTTTACCGATTCGCTTTATTGGCGCTGGTGAAGGCATCGAAGACCTACGTCCTTTCTCTAGTTATGAATTTGTCGAAGCGCTTTTGAGTGGCTAGTGCTGTCGTCGTGAAGTCAAAAGTTAAAAATACTTTTGAGGACTTGCAAATAAAAAAATATCCAACTACTTCTTGTGGGGCGGGCGTCTCGCCCGCCCTTGACCTAGTAAGGGCGAGACGCTCACCCTACGCTCATATTGGATAATTTATTTGTTGGAAATGCCTTACTTTATAACTTACGCCTAATGTGGATTAGAAGCTGAAACCTTGCATTTTTGTTGTAGAGACGCGAAATTTCGCGTCTCTACAGCGCACAGAATCCTTGATATATCGTTGGTTTTCATAATTCACATCAGACGTAACTTATGGCTTCTTATCGGCTGATAAGTTACTTATTCCAGTCTGCACTAAGTAAGTAGGCAAGAAAAAATAAAGTTATGTAAAGAAAAGTAAAGCCTCTATATTTGGCTCGTAGTAGCGCTGTCTAGTCTATGCCTCCTGATCGCTTTGTGAACACCAAGCCGCTTTCACATCGCACGTGCAAGAGTGCTACTACAAACGAATTTAACTTTATTTAAGCCGACCTACTTAGTTGAATGTTTTGAATATCATTTTGATTTCAAAACTCATAAATTTAGGACTTACTATTCTGGTATTATTCAGGTGAATTACTTGACAAAAAAATACTGGAAAAAGCGTAAGTCCTAAAAGCCTAAGTCTAAGAAACATCATTCTGAAAGCAACAAGTGCGCAACCTCTGCTAAAATTGCAATTTGGTACTTTGTTTGACCCACTCCACAAGGGGTTATTAAGATGTTACCGAAAAATAATTAATTGCTATAAATCAGGTGGGACAGCCATTTCAGATGCTTTCCCAACAGTTGTTTCCAATGTGTCTAAGAATATTCTCTGGAGGGAATTTAAAGGGTGTAAATGTAAGGTAAAACGAAAACATCATATGTAATATTTCGATTCAAAACCTTGGGTTATGATTTTCGAGAGTTTTTGTAAAAAATCTATTTCCTGATTGAAAAAGTTCAAGAACATATTGTTTGTATATTAACAACATGGCAAAACTCCCTAGGTGCTTTACCCCTCAGCTTTTCACTCCTGTAATTCCAAGAATGAGAGTGAGAGTTACAGAATATCTTTGCATTAATTGTTTCTATCCAAAGATATATGACTTGGTAATTGAGTTATGGAACAATAGGAAGCTTTCTGAGACTTTGTAAAAATTATTGCTTTTCATCGAGCAGTTTTGGAGTAAAAATACATTACTTTAATAAATAGCTTTAAGTTTCTATATTTGTGAAAAAAATGCATGAAAAGATGAAATACTTCTAAAATTTACACCTACGTCTTTTTACTCTTGCTAAACTGACGAATCTTGCCCCAATATGGTTTAGCAATCTCCAAACAAACTTGTTTATAAGTGATCTAAAACCAACTTACGGAAGTGAAATAATACCTGTGCCTGTGCCTAAACTGCCTTCAGAACCCACCGACAGTAATAGTAGTCCCGCAACAGATGTTACTCCAGTTGTGGCACTCAAAGAACTTGTGGCAAGGCTGCATCGGGAACAGAACAAAATCCAAGATTTGCTAAGTTCTTTAGGATTTGCTCTCAGAAGCTTCAACAACTTGAATCAGTTTTTAGAGTTAATACCGCTCATGGCAACAAGAGTAACAGATGCAGATGGTAGCGCACTGTTTCTCTACAAGCCTAACGGTCAAGTGAGGCTAGAACAGCTACACTGGCAAGGGCAAGATAGCCGCCAAAGGAAGAACATCCGCAAGGCCCTAGAAACAGCAAGCAGTCAAATAACACTTGTTCCCAACACAGCACCGATCGCAACCACAGGTATTTTGGACGACCATATACATCGCTACCTCGGGCCGGACATGCAAATCTTTGGCACGGCAATTTTAGTTAAGCATGTAGAACGAGGATGGCTTTATGTATTGAGCCGCGATCCAGAATATTCTTGGACAGAAACCAGACAAAAATTAGTCCGTTTAGTAGCAGATCAGACAGCAGTAGCAATAGAAAACGATGAACTAGCAGTAGAACTAAGGAAAAAAGAACGCTTAGATCAGGAATTAGAAATTGGTGCGGAGATTCAGCGCCGACTTTTACCGCGTCAATGCCCAACGATACCCGGTGTAGTTCTTGCTGCACGTTGTAAACCGGCAAATCGTGTTGGTGGAGACTATTATGATTTTATTCCCACCAATCATAATTTGATTCTTCAGCTAAATGATAACGCCAAAGAGGAAAATAGTCGTTGGGCTTTAGTAATTGGCGATGTGATGGGCAAAGGAGTACCCGCAGGGCTAATTATGACCATGATGCGGGGAATGCTACGGGGAGAAGTGCTGCACAGTAACACCCCAGCACAGATTCTACAAAACTTGAATCGAGTCATGTATGCGGATTTAGAAAATTCTAACCGCTTTATCACCTTGTTTTACTCAGAATATGACCCCCAAACCTGTACTTTGTCCTACAGCAACGCCGCACACAATCCTCCCTTCTGGTGGCACGCCGCGACGAAAACAGTAACCCGCTTGGATACTTTAGGAATGCTGATTGGTTTGGATGTCAACAGCCAATATGAAGATTCTCAGGCAAGATTAGAGCCTGGAGATACTATTATTTACTATACAGACGGCTTAACTGATGCAGCCAATGCAAGTGGCGATCGCTTTGACGAAGAAAATTTAATAAAAGAATTTAATACCGCTTGCAGACATTGCGACGGCCCGCAAGAAATTTTAGATTACCTATTTAATCAAGTACAGCAATTCATCGGTACTGAAAAGCAAAATACCGATGACATGACATTAGTTGTGTTGCAAGCGCAACAAAGTGAAGAGTTAGGAGTTAGGAGTGAGGAGTTAGGAGTGAAGAGTTAGGAGTTAGGAGTGAAGAGTTAGGAGTTAATAACAAGTAAGTATTTAATTGAAAACTCAAAATACAAAACTCCTACTTTTAATTCTTAACTCTTAACTCCTAACTCCTAACTCCTAACTCTTCAAAATACTACCGTCCACCCTTGCTCTTGCACATCTTTTCTAGTATATGAAACACCGTCTACTTTGATGTCTTCAGAGTTGAGAAGTGTGATAGTTCCACCATCGTTGGAAAGCTGCATATTTTCTGCTCTCACAGGCACTGTGACAACTCCACCAGGTTCTATTTTGAACCCATCTAAACTATACTTTTGCTTGATTTGATTGGTAATTGCCCAACCTGCTAAATCTACCTTTTCTGGTGAAGGGTTAATTAAAGTAATTGACTCCTTACCTGCATCTTCTCCGCGAGGATTCACTAAAGCAGCAACAATTTTAACTTGAGCTTTCACTGTGGGAACACCCGGTTTTTCTGGTTCACTTCCCACTTTCTTATCTATCGGATTGCCAGTGCTATCATCTGTGTGGAAAGACTGAGATTGAAATGCAAAAAATACAGCAATCCAATTTTCTTGAGAACCAGATGCAGATGGATAATGAATTAACAATGCTCCATCTTGAAAAACTCCATTAGAAGAGGCAAATCTACCACTACTACCCTGGTTCATGTGTATATCATGTATGCCCCTTCCCGGTTGGAAACCAAATATTTTATCAGGCTTATTTTCTAGTTTATCAACTCCCCACGGTTCCCCGAAAGCGTATACTTCTGCCTTGGTTTCAATTGCTCTTTGAATGTATGAATCTATCAACTCATTGAGGTCGTTGTTTTCTCCAGGAAGATTGTAGGGCAAAGCTTTCATCTCTTTGACTTTAAATAAATTGCCCCGGATGTAGTCCAGGGCAATTCCTCCAGCTTTTCTATCTGACTGTGCAATTTTGTTAAACCCAAACTCTAGTTTATTGAGTTTGTCAGTAATAAAATATTCAAAATTACTATCGAGAAAATATAACAAATCGTAAGGTTTCTGTACAGACCTGACGTTGATAGCTATGCGGTAATCATGGTTGCCATCATTTATATGCACTTGATAGTGTGGGGAATCATCATCGATTTCCATTTGACCTGCGATCGCATGACCCTTCAACACGCCGTAATCTTTTAAACCCATGGGTTTTTCCTTGTATTAAATTAACTGCAATTCATCTTGTTGCCCCAATTTACTGGTAATTGGGGCTTGGTCTAGTTTTGATACAGATTTTTTCTAGCAAAGACTATCGATATTTGTCGATAACCTTTTGTTAACGTTCGCAATTACAGGATTTATGAAGGCGATCGCCAAGCTAATTCAGTGAGCGATCGCAATCTATAAGCTAGTCAAATATTTTACCTTGGTTTTATGTTTATTGCCCTGCTTTTTTAATTGAAAAAAGTATTTTAAATTACATACTTTTACTTAACCTCAATTGTTACCGTAAATGATAACTCAGTGTCAATAGGCACAATAGTACCCGGATGGGTGATTTTTGCTCGTTCTCTTTACTGTCATCGACAAACCAGCGCCAACCAACTCGGATAAGCGTAAGAATCAACAGCAAGCAACTTTGACCCACGATAAGTATTGAATACCCAACTAGCTGTTAGCTGAAGATTTTCCATTAAACGCGCATCATCACCAAAAGCTTCAAAAGCCAAACTCCACCAAGCATTTTCACGAACTACAAGCTGGGTAAGTTCGACACTACAACCGTTACCAATATTTTCATTGGCTGTAACGGATCGTGGTGAAAACTCCGGTGAAACTTGGTAATGTTGTGAATAGCGACTTTTCTGAACACTCACCCAGACAGGATTATTCAAAACCTGCTGCGGCTGAAAACTTTCTTCTGTAGGGTCACAACACAGCCATTTACCCCATTTTTCAGCTTTACCCTCTACAAACTCCCCAAAATTTATTAAGCCTAGTTCAGCTTTGCGCCATTTAACCTCCAGGCGTCCTTGACGCAGTTTGATTCCCAAGAATTTACATTCAGGAGAGTAGAGATATATATCATCTCGTGTTTCTGATGGTTGTATTGGCTTAATAAGACAATTATCTTCAAACCAATGTTGGATTTGTTCCGGTATTTTACCAGGGTAAAACCATCGTAGTTCGTAAGTTGTCAGCATACGTGGGAGAATGAAAAACGATAAATAACGCTTGCTTTGTGTTGCCTCCAGCCCAAAGGAATTAAAACAAATGTGGAAACGAATTGCAGTAATTTTACTATTAGTACTTAGCTTCAGTTTGACGAATTACGATACAGCGGCTGCTGCTTCACTCAAAAGCTATGTAGATACTTCTGATGGCTATCAATTCTTATATCCTAACGGTTGGGTGCAAGTTAAAGTAACCGACGGACCGGATGTAGTGTTTCACGATTTGATTGAATTTAGTGAAAATATCTCTGTTGTGGTTACTCCAGTACCACAAGACAAAACTTTGCCAGAAATAGGCACACCAACAGAAGTAGGATATAAGCTAGGAAAAAACGCCCTTGCTCCTGAAGGGTCGGGTCGTAAAGCCGAATTAGTCAACGCCGAGCAACGGGAATCTAACGGAAAAATATACTATCTTTTAGAGTATTTAGTTACATTGCCAGGCAACCAACAACGGCATAACCTCGCTAGCGTCGCCACTAGCCGTGGTAAACTTTTTACTTTCTATGCTTCTATTCCAGAAAAACGCTGGCGCAAAGTCAAAGGAATGATAGAAGAATCTATTGATTCTTTCTCTGTATATTAGTCATTAGTCATTAGTCATTAGTCATTAGTCATTGGATTTTTCCCATTCCCAATGCCCCTAGCCCCTAGTCCCTAACCCAAGCGCCCCTACTCCCTAACGCCACTTGCTACAACGGGGGAAACCCCCGCAACGCAGTGGCTCCTCCCTACTCCCTACTCCCTACTCCCTATCTATGGGTATTCCACCATTTGTACTCGCCTCAGCTTCTCCAGCGCGACGCCGTTTGCTGCAAACTGTTGGGATTGAACCGATAGTTTGTCCTAGTGATTTTGATGAGTCGCAAGTTCAACTCAGCGATCCAGCACAACTGGTACAAATTCTCGCTCAAAGTAAGGCAGAAACTGTAGCCCCTCAGTTTACATCTGCTTTGATAATGGGTTGTGATTCTGTTTTGGCTATTAATGGTGAAATTCACGGTAAACCAGCGGATGCAGAAGAAGCACGCCAACGCTGGCAGAAAATGCAAGGTCATTTTGGCGACCTTTACACGGGTCATGCTTTAATTGACCTTTCCCAAAACCGGACTTTAGTAAAGTGTCAGGTGACGAGGGTTTACTTTGTACCGATGAGCGATCGCGCTATTGAAACCTACATCGCCACCGGTGAACCCCTCAAGTGTGCTGGTGCTTTTGCCCTAGAAGGTCGTGGAGGTTTATTTGTGGAGAAAATCGAAGGTTGTCACAGTAATGTGATTGGACTTAGTTACCCGTTGCTGCGGAGAATGCTGGCAGAATTGGGGTATGATGTGGCGGATTTTTGGCAGAATACTTAGTATAGTTTTCCGTAAAATCGTTGCGTTTTTAAACGCAGAGGGGAGGCAGCGCGTTGCGGTGAGACCAGCGCTGTAGGCGGGTTTCCCGCCGTAGGCGACTGGCGAACCCGAAGGGGGGTTCCCCCCGTTGTAGCGACTGCCGTCACGCAGAGTCAGCGCGGAGGGACGCAGAGTTTTAACAAATATTATTCGCTACGAATTAATGAAACGCTGTAGTTAGAATGCACCCCTCGGTGATTGTTTAACTTGACCTGTTTTTGACTATGGCGGGCAAGATGCCCACCTCACAAGAATAATTAATCTCTTGTGGGGTGGGCGTCTCGCCCGCCCTATTTTCATTTTATTTATGCCTATCTACTTCCCACCGTAGAAAAAAGCAATTTCTTTCTCTTTTAAAGGTGCAAAACCAGCATCAATTAGCTTTTGGTTGAGTTCTGCTTGAGGAATGTGTTTTGCCCCAATGCGCACGATGCGCGATCGCATTGTATTACTAACACCGCTACGTTGTCTGTTCGCCTCTAGTGCCATGACTTGATGATAAAGGTCTAGTTTTGCAGGTGGAATTGGAGTACCATCAAAATCAATTCCCTGCGCGATCGCTTCATCAATAGCATCAGCACCCTTAGTTGTTTGCTTGACTTCGTTTGTTTCAGCAGTCATGGCAATGCAATTTTATCGTTACTGCTGCATTTTACCAGGCTTGAGGACACCGTAATCAACCGATTTATCGTAGCGACTTTTGTGGCAGCCTGGAAGCGTGGTTAACCGGACTTAGACAAAAATTAAGGGAGCATCCCAATTTTGACAAAATACTTGTTAAAGAACCTTCCCAGTCCTCTTATAGAGGACTTTAGCTTTCAGACAGGGACTTTAAGTCCCTGTCTGTCTGGCTAGCTGGCTATTCCTGCAAAATTGGGATGCTCCCAAAATTAAGCCCAAATGAAGCCCAAATTGGCATTAGGCGCGGCAAACACATCACGATTCATACCCTTTTACACCTTTCTTTATTGTTTAAGTCCCGCTAACTCCTAACTCCTAACTCCTAACTCCTAACTCATACATTCAATATCAACCGTGCCAAATTAAAGTAAATTAAAACACCTACTACATCTACTGCTGTAGTAATAAATGGTGCTGACATCAATGCTGGATCTAAGCGGAGTAAGCGGAATAAAAACGGCAGTGCAGAACCGGAGACAGAAGCTAAAACAGAAATTGCTACCAGACTGCTACCAACTGTGATCGCTACCTGTAAATTCTTTTCCAGAAGAAAAGCCCACAAGGTAGCGATCGCACCTAACATTACTCCCAGCAATGCACCAGCTATAGCTTCCCTACCAATTACCTGTAATGGCCCTCCAAGGGTGCGAATTTCTTCGGTATTCATCCCACGAATCACTACTGTGGAAGACTGCGCACCGACATTACCACCAGTACCAGTCAGGAGGGGGATAAACGCCGCCAGTACTACCACTTTTGCTAAGATATCCTCTTGCGACTTAATAATTGTGCCTGTAACAGTGTTAGTAACAAGTAAAACTAGTAACCAGACGACCCGCTTGCGGGCAATTGTAAGTAAATTTGATTGAAAATAACTGTCACCACCGGATTGTACACCCCCACCAACGGTGTAGATATCCTCAGTAGTTTCCTCTTCAATAATGTCAATTACATCATCAACTGTGACAATACCTACCAGCCGGTGTTCTCGATCCACCACAGGTACAGCCAGAAAATCGTATCTTTGAATCATCCTCGCGACTGTTTCCTGGTCTGTGTCCGTGTGAACAAACACTACATCGCGGGTCATCACCTCGCCAATAGTTTGTTCGGGTTGAGATATCACCAACTCGCGCAGCGATACAATTCCACTCAAGCGCCTAGCCGCATCCGTGACGTAAAGATAGTAAATCATCTCACTGGCATTAGCTAAGGTGCGAATACGTTCTAGAGTTTGAGCCACCGTAAAATTTTCTTTCAAAGAAATTAACTCTGGCGTCATAATTCGCCCAGCAGTACCGGCTTCATAACCCAACAGTTGGGCTGTGGCTTCGCGTTCGGCTGGACTCAATTGTTCTAAAAAACGAGTGACGATTTTTGCGGGTAGTTCATCAAATAACTTAGCGCGATCGTCCGGTGACATTTGATCAACAATATCAAGAACTTCCTGACTTCTCAATTCCTCAATCAGGTGTTCTTGAACGCTGTAGTCAAGATATTCATAAACTTCAATAGCTTCATCCTTAGAAAGCAAGCGAAAAGCGATCGCTTGCATTGTTTCTGGTAAACCTTCAATCGCTTCAGCGATATCTACAGGCTGTACAGGAACCAGAATAGCTTTTGCACCGCGCAAGTCTCCCACTTCCAGCAACATTTGCAGTTGCGATCGCACTAAATCTCGCAATTCCCTACGTGAGATATCTGGGAGGGCAGAGGTCATACCGTTTGGAGTTTGCATAACATATAACAAGGGTGATGCGATCGTGGATAATTTATTTAAAACCTATAGTTGGGATGATTCTGTATTGATATCCCCACCAAGGATTGAAATTTAAAGGATTTGCTGTCCCGACTCAGGGGAAAAATAGAAATGTAAGAAGACAAATGTATTATTTTTTTCTTATTTAGGCTAGTGTTTATGTAGAATTTTTATCTTCTTTATTTATACTGTTTAAGCTAATTCAGCTAAAGTACACTTAATTTGCATATTTTCAGGTTTAGCAAAAAGCGTCAATCCCTCTATCTGCTTAAACATTGATCCATTGCCTCTAGAAACTCCGAGTTTTCTATCAGCCTAAAGAATTGACATACTTCCCTTCTCAAGATATATGACTAGGCTCAGCTAAGATATTTCTATACTCATATATTGCACCTGCCCAATATCCCACTCTGAATTAATCAAATACCGTCATGGCTGAAGGAGCGCTCTTTGCTAACTTTGGCAAGAGTTATAACCCGTTTTAACGGGTTTAAGCTTTTAGCCCAAAACTTTAGTTTAGGGCGCAGTGCAAGATGTAACTATAGTCAAACAATAATGTCTCAACGCCCTATCTACCTCGATAATCACGCTACTACCCCTGTGGATGAACGGGTACTTGCTGAAATGCTACCCTACTTCACAGAACACTTTGGCAACCCTTCCAGCATTAATCATATTTACGGATGGGAAGCAGAAGCCGCTGTCAAAAAATCGCGAGAAATATTGGCTCAAGCCATTAACGCCACTCCAGAAGAAATAGTCTTTACCAGTGGTGCAACAGAAGCTAATAATTTAGCTATTAAAGGTGTTGCCGAAGCCTATTTTCAAAAAGGTCAGCATATCATTACTATTGCTACCGAACATAGCGCGGTACTTGACCCTTGTAAATACCTGCAAACCCTCGGTTTTGAAATTACTATTCTCCCCGTCCAAAAAGACGGACTGATAAATTTAACCGACTTAGAAAAAGCTTTTCGTCCCGACACAATTTTAGTTTCCGTAATGGCTGCAAATAATGAAATTGGTGTATTGCAGCCATTAGCAGAAATAGGCGCTATATGTAGAGAAAGGGGTGTTATTTTTCACAGTGACGCTGCACAAGCGATCGCCAAAATTCCCCTAGACGTACAGGCGATGAAAATTGACCTTATGTCACTAACAGCACATAAAATCTACGGCCCCAAGGGTATCGGTGCATTGTACGTTCGTCGTCGCAATCCCAGAGTACAACTAGCTCCTCAACAGCATGGCGGTGGACATGAACGAGGAATGCGTTCTGGTACTTTGTATACACCGCAAATTGTCGGATTTGGGAAAGCAGTAGAAATAGCTTTACCAGTACAAGCTACAGAAAGTCAACGCATCACCGAACTTAGACAAAAATTATGGGAAGCGCTTTCGCAGTTGGAGGGTATTCATCTTAACGGACATCCAACCCAGCGACTACCGGGAAATTTGAATATCAGTGTCGAAGGTGTGGATGGATCTGCACTACTGTTAGGATTGCAACCAGTAATGGCTGTATCTTCAGGTTCTGCTTGTTCTTCGGTGACTACTGCACCATCCCATGTTCTCACAGCATTGGGACACTCAGAAAATTTGGCTTATGCTTCAGTGCGGTTTGGGATCGGAAGATTTAATACAGCCGAGGAAATTGAACAGGTAGCACAGCACACTATTTCTACAATTCAAAGCTTGCGGAAGCAAACAACGTTGGTGTAAAAATAACCACAGAGGCTGGTGCTGCTGATTTAGAATATGAAAAACTCACGCAAAGGCGCAAAGACGCAGAGAAAACTTTGCTTCTAACAGCGCCTTTGCGTGAGGTTAAAAAATTTATTGCGTTGCGATATGCGAAGCGTTAAGCCTCCGGCTTATCGCCTAACTCTGAACCAATTTATCTATCAGTTGCAACAGATGTATTTCCAACTTTCCCAAGGCTTCTTCTGTTGAAGTTTTATCTATATCGTGGATCAGCCAGTATTCCACACTCTCCAGCCAGTTAGGAAAACGTTCTACAATCAAAGGCCGATGCTCCAATTCATCAAGTGCGATTATCATATCCACTGTTTGGAAATCTTCCTCTAAAGCCTGCTGGGGAAAACGTTCATTTTCTGGTATAATAACTTCCCGTTCTTTCAAAGCCTGTAAGGTGTAGTGGGAAATTGCGCCAACATTATTTGTACCTCTCTCCAGCGCCAAACCGCGTGAAACAGCTTGCCATTCTAACCCTTGCTTCGCAGCCAACCAATTAAAAAGATGTTCGGCGAAGCGACTGCGGTAATAATTACCGGTACACAAGAATAAGATTTTTTTCATTGTGTATTTACTTTGGTAGTCTGTTTGAGTGCTGCAAGCATAGCTTCTATTGCCCGCTCTTTTTGCGGGTCTGCACCTTGAGCGTATTCTAATGGAAATGGTACATTAATATCTGGAGTGACGCCTTTACCTTCCAATCTTTGGTTTTCGTTGACAAAGACATCGGAAACTGCGACGTAAAGTAAGCTACCATCCTGCATGAAGAAGGGACGACCAGCAACCACTGCTCCTGCTGTTTTGGAACCAACTACGGGACCGATTTTGTGCTGTTGGAAACCATAGGCGTAAATTTCTTTGCTACTTCTGCTTCCCTCATTTATTACCATTGCTACTGGTTTTTTCCATTGGGCGGTATAAGTATATTTTTTCCCATCACGGGGAACACTGGTAACACTCGGACCGGCTTTGGCTGTGAAGATGTTAAGAGAATTGATATCTCCCCCTCCCCAGCCATCTCTAAAGTCCAAAACTAATGCGTCTGCATCTTTGAGGCGTCCATAAATCATTTCTTCTTGAAGCTGCTGTTTGTCTTCATTGGCTGCATGTGACCAGATATGAATGTAGCCAATTTTCTTTCCTTCTCGTTGAATAATTTGGGTACTGGCTTTCTGCGCCTCGATAAACATGGTTGTAGCGTCGAATGTTTTGGGAGCGATCGCAATTTCTTTTTGACTATTGCGATCGCCTGAATGCTGAATTAACAGTTTGACATTTTTACCTGCTTTTCCTTCAAAAGATTGTATTGGTTGATATGGACGACCATCAACGCTGAGTATTTCGTCACCTATTTTTAACCCAGCTTTCGCAGCAGGACTCCCATCAAGAATGGAGTTGATAAAATTTTTGCCATTAATATCTTTAGTGAATACACCAATACCTGTGTATTCTATTTCGCCTTTGGGATAGAACTTTTTAAATTGCTTCTCTAACTCTGTACTCCTAGGTACAAAAATGCCTAAAATTTGGTAATATGCTGGCTCATCCTGAGTGTAATAGCGGGTGTGAGAAGTCTGCAATTGGGAAAGCATTTGATTAATGACTACTGCAAATTCTTCCTTAGAATTGGTTTGCGCTGCTTTTGATTGATACTTTTCCCGCATTGCTTTCCAATCCACTTGGTTAAAGTTTGGGTCATAAAAGTTTTCATTTACCGTTTGCCAAACTTGTTCAAAAATTTTCGTCTCAGGTTTTGCCAGTATCTTTGGTAATGGTGTAGTTAACCACAGGAGGAGCAACACTGAGAAACTCATCAGCACTGCTGCTGCTAACCTAGTCAACTGGGGGAGTCCGCGTCTTTTCATTTGAGTTTCCTTTTTGGTTTTTGTCGGGCGCAGCGATTTATCACAAAACATTGCTGATGAAAATTTTTTGTTATTAGTTCCCCTTCCTTATAGGATTTCACATTAATAACAATACATATAAATGTTAGACTTATTGCAAAAATCAGGATCTAGGTTACATACGACCACAGATGAACACAGATAAACACAGATTTTATCTGTGTCCATCTGTGTCCATCTGTGGTTAATTTCTTTTGAAAATAGAATGAGTTTTGAGGTTTCTTGACCATATGTGATTAATCGCGTCTGGTCAAGAAAATATGTTTTATACCAATTCTCTAAAATCCTGCTACAGATAAAGCCTCTTTAATGTAGCGGCGTC
>JBHYDF010000039.1:0-51814 GCA_051861145.1 Nostocaceae cyanobacterium | reverse complement strand
AAGGGGGGAAGACAGAGGAAAAACTTTTATTTATTGTTTATCTGTGGTTAATTATCCTTAGCTTCAACGTTGGTGATAACTGGTAAAGCTGCGATCGCTAACCATCAAAACCTTACCATTTGTGTTTGATAAAGTCGTAAATCTCTACATATTTCTCACCTGGATTGTTCCAAGAGTAGTCATACTCCATACCCTGAATAGCTAGCTTACAGAACTCTTCAGGATAATAGTTCCACAACCCAATTGCCCGATCCATTGCTGACTCAATCGCGTAATAGTCCGTATTATGGAACACATAACCATTGCGTTTTTCAGGCGGCTTAGTTTCATCATAGTCGCGGTCAAATACGGTATTCACCAATCCACCAACACTGCGAACAATTGGCACAGTACCGTATTTTAAACCAATCATCTGGGTTAATCCACAAGGTTCGTAATTGCTAGGGACAATAATCATATCTGCCCCAGCATAAATTAGGTGAGATAATTCTTCATTAAAACCCAATTCTAAATGCACATCAGGATTATCATTCAAAAAGTTTTTCTCATGTCGAAAATGAGCGTTTATTCCTGGTTCTGTTGCAGAACCTAATAATACAAATTGCGCTCCTCTCTCCAATGCGTAATAAATCGCGTGATGGACAAGATGAACACCTTTTTGATTATCTAACCGACCAATGTAAGCAACAATTGGTTTATCTGCATCGCGCAGTAACAGTCTTTCTCTTAAAGCTTTTTTATTCTTAGCTTTGTCTTCAAAAGTATCTTTGTTGTAATTACAGGGAATGTAACGGTCAGTTTCAGGATTCCAAAAATCATAATCTATGCCGTTGAGAACCCCGCTAAATTTATCTTGGTACAAATGCAAAGTATGACTTAAACCACTACCTACATCTGTATAATGAGCTTCCCAAGCGTGGTGCGGTGAAACTGTGGTGACAGCATTCGAGTAAACTATCCCTCCTTTCATTAAGTTCAAAGCGAAGGGATTGAAGTTATCACGCAGCTTGTCATATTGGAAGTAATAATCTTCGCGGTTTAAACCAGTTCCCCAGAGAATCTGATTACCGCCTATTCCCTGATGCTTAAAGTTATGGATGGTGTAGCAAACCCTTTGATACTCCATGCCATGATATTTGTAAATTTCGTAGAGCATGACTGGAACTAAGCCCGTCTGCCAGTCATGGCAATGGATGATATCGGGCCGCTTGTTGCTTTTAAGCAAAAATTCTAAAGCTGCTTTGCTGAAGAACGCAAAGCGCATATTATCATCGTCACAACCGTAGTAGCAGCCCCGATTAAAGAAATTGTCTTGCGAGTGGGGTTCTATAAAGAAACACACCCGTCCATGTACCCAACCGCAGTACACAGAACAGTGAACTGCACCGCCATACCAGGGTACCCATAAATTCAGGTAGGCATCGTGAAGCCCCCAAATATGGTCATAGCGCATACAGTCGTATTTAGGCAAAATAATCTCGACGCAGTGCCCCCGGATTTCTAATTCCCGACTGAGTCCGTAAACGACATCGCCTAAGCCTCCAGCTTTGATAACAGGAGCGCATTCTGAGGCAACCTGTACGATGTACATTCCCTAGTCCTCACTTCACAAAAATTTACTTTATATTATGTTCTTTATCATTACAGAAAAGATGTATCCCTTGGCAAGTAAGTCACCTATTCATTTGGAAGAAATACAGATAATAACTTGATGAGTACATCTACCAAGAAAAATATTTTCACTATATCACTTTTCAAAATTCTGAAAATGATGTAAAAGTAAGTCTTAAGCTAGATTGACAAACACTGTTAGACGTAGTTGGTTTGCCCTCAAGTATAAACTACATGGAAAGTAAACTCAAAGAACTCATTGGTCAGTCGAATGTTTGGCTTTTCGTCAAAAGCAGTAACGGCTGGTTAAAGAACGTTGAAATTTTAGATGTGAATTCTGATACAGTAACCTTTCGCTACGAAAATGAATCCGAGACAGAAAGGAGGGTTTGGGAAAAGACGACTCGGATTGACAATATTGCAGAGATTGAAGTTCGTCTGTTAACCATACCTAAAGGCGATAAGCAAGTGAAAGAAATTAAAAATAGGCTTTCTAAGCTACTAGAGCAGGAATCTAAAGATAACAATTAAGTCAGTATTTCTATGAGTGCGATCGCCTATCAAAAAAGAAGGCGATCGCTTTTATTAAAAAATCCCACTATATAGAGAGGGAATTTTTCACGCTTGGTATGTAATACCATTTAACGTTAATAACAATACAGATTCGTGGTAAGTTAAGGTTTTTACCAAAAGTCTGTTCACAACAACAAAATAGCAATCGCCGTCGCTACCAAGCCCACAAGAAGCAACATAACTGACAGACGCCCACCCCATTCCATAATTGACTGTTGTACATTCGCTCCTGTCAACGAAGAAGCAATTAATATTGTCATAAGCCAGCAGATCAATGCAGCGATTAGTGCCAGCATACTAAATTTAAACAGAAACATAACACCCTCCTCTTATCCCACCAGACGCCACAAACTTGCCAATTTGCTCTCTAAAACCGCCACACGACTTTCAAAATAAGCGATTAAACTCTTAACACCATCAGGACTAACCTCACCAGTTATAAGACACTTGTCTTGGGTGCATGGGGATGTGGTGTTTTCAAAAATAATCCTGAAGATGTTGCTAGATATTTTCACCATCATCTCAATGAAAATCCTCTACTGAAAGGTTTCTTTGCAAAAGTTGTATTTGCTATTTTTAGATCAATCCAAAAATGGCGAAACTATTAATCCATTTCGAGCAATTTTTGAATCAATCTAAGTACCGCATTTCATTAATTCGTAGCGAATTTCTTCAAAAAAACTCTGCGTCCCTCTGCGCGTACTCTGCGTGACGGCAGTCGCTACAACGGGGGGAACCCCCCTCCGGGTTCACCAGTTGCCTACGGCGGGAAACCCGCCTACAGCACTGGTTCACCGCAACGCGCTGCCTCCCCTCTGCGTTTAAAAATGCTACGATTTTAGGCAAAGCCGTACTAAGTAATCTGGTATTTGTGAAATCAAACATCAATTATCAAGCAATTTTCTGACTTCAGCGTGCATTAAAGCAATATCGGGATCGCGTTGGATTGCGCTGTAGTAACGCTTTTCTACTGAATTTCCCTCGGACGATGGTTGTAGCAATATTCGCGCTTCTGAAAGAAGTTCATTAGCTTGGTTTAGCGTCACAGGTTCTTTCGCACTCAATACCTCATCAATGCGAACAATAAATTGAGAAATGGGATGTAACCAGCTAAACCACTCGTGTCCAACGACTAGCTGAAAATACTCTCCGGTTGACTGAATACGCCCGTGAAACTGTTCATACACAATACGTTCCGAGTCAAGCAATGCTTTGTGAAGACGGAGTAGCGCTTGACGGACTTCCCGTAGGCGTTGGAGTCTAGCATCTAAGGATTGATTGGTTGAAGACATCGGACACTAATTAGTTATAGACACTTTCCCCATCTTGTCATATCTTGCTTTCGGTAATTTTAAGGTATCCTCTTCGTCGTCCTGCCATACTGGCGAAACTTAGTCAGCTTGAACCTTCTGTGCAAGTTATTGTTTTGCGATCGCCAAAAGCAGTAAGGCAGTTTTTGCAAGAAATTTCCTCAGATCGGAATTGTCAATCACAATTGAATTAGTACGTCTGGGACTGTATGCAAAATGCGCGATCGCGATCCTCAAGATAACATCGAGCCAGGAACACTCCTACTAATAGTGTCTGCACTTGTGTTGATACCGCTTCTGCTAGCGGGTTTTTTCTTCCATTGATTAATTATTTTTTCACAAGTGCTGAGCGATCGCTCTAATGAGTGACAATAAAAGCGATCGCTCAAGTAAAATTTGCCATGACTGCAACAGTATCATTCTCCAACCTACCTGTATTGGCAGAATTCAGGTCAGGATTGCCCAATATTTGCGGTTGGGAAGCAGACATTCAGTCCGTGGTTCAACAGAATGAGCCGGTATTTTTAACTACTACTAATCACCGCTTACAAGACATCACTGCGGGGTTTGCTTGCGCTTTACACATGCACCAACCCACTATTCCCGCAGGTGCTAACGGCGAACTCATCAGTAATCTTCAGTATATGTTTGAACATCCCCACACAGGGGATAACCATAATGCCGGAGTTTTTGCCTGGTGCTACAGCCGCATGGGGGAATTCATTCCCGAATTGATTTCCCAAGGCTGCAATCCTCGAATTATGCTTGATTATTCGGGTAATTTGCTGTGGGGGTTGCGGCAAATGGGACGAGACGACATCTTCAACAATCTCAAGCGTATTACCAATGATCCCCAATATCAGCCCTATGTAGAATGGCTGGGAACAATGTGGAGTCATGCTGTAATTCCTTCTACTCCAATTCCTGACATTAAACTGCATATTCAAGCTTGGCAACATTATTTTGCGGCAATTTTTGGCTACAATGCTCTCAAGCGTGTGAAAGGTTTTTCCCCGCCAGAAATGCATTTACCCAATCACCCTGATACCTTATTTGAATACATCAAAGCACTGAAAGAATGCGGGTATCGCTGGTTAATGGTGCAAGAACATTCGGTGGAACGTTTGGATGGTTCGGGGTTACGCCAAGAGGAAAAATATATTCCTAACCGTTTGGTTGCTCGTAATTCTCACGGTGAAACAATTAGTATCACAGTGTTAATTAAAACCCAAGGTTCCGATACAAAATTAGTAGCGCAGATGCAACCCTATTTTGAGGCAAAAGGTAGGAATAAGCAGCAAATTAATAATGTGAATATTCCTTCTTTAGTGACTCAAATTGCCGATGGGGAAAATGGCGGCGTCATGATGAATGAATATCCTCGCGATTTATTTCGGGTGTATCACGAAATTCGTGATGGTGGTAATAATTATGCGGGTGTAGTTGCACTAAATGGGACAGAATATTTAGAATTAATTGAGGCTGCTGGTGTAAATCCAGAAGATTATCCGACTTGTCAAGCCATTAATCAGCACAAAATTTGGCAGCGAGTTGACCCAGATAAGGCTACGCCGGAAGCAGTAGAAAAAGCAATAGCAGAATTAAAGGAAACTGACCATCAATTTCATATGGATGGTGCTTCTTGGACAAATCATTTAAGTTGGGTGCAAGGCTATGAAAATGTTTTAGACCCGATGAAGAAACTCAGTGCATTATTTCACGAAAAATATGATGCCTTAGTGCAGCAAGATCCATCGATAACGCAGCGTTCTGACTATCAGGAAGCATTATTATATAACTTGTTGTTGCAAACGAGTTGTTTCCGTTATTGGGGACAAGGAATGTGGACTGATTTTGCTAGAGAATTATATCAGCGAGGGGAAGTAGTTATTAAGAGTAATTAGACTGACTGCAAAGGTCTATTTTCAAAAAAAGCAACCACAGATGGACACAGATAGACACAGATTCTATTTGTGTTCATCTGTGTCCACCCCCCTCTATCCCCCCTCAAGAGGGGGGAAGACAGAGGAATAAACTTTAGAGTGTTGTCCATCTGTGGTAGTAATTAACTATTATTCTCATGTTTGCAAGAGACTACATGAGCAAAGTTCACAACGTTAGTAATGAAAATATCTCTTTCCCTAGCCCCTAGTCCAAGCGCCCCTAGCCCCTCTTTTCACCAAATAAACAGAAAGCAAATTATGTCCCAGGAAACTATCAATAACTTACTGGAACAGGTAAATGAAATTGTTCTCGCGACAATAAATCAGGAAGTTTTGGCGGGGTTGGCGGTTGGAATTATTCAAGGCGAAAAGCTAATCTACAGCAAAGGTTTTGGACTAGCTGATATAGAACACCAAAAACCTATAACTCCCGATACTGTGTTTCGCATTGGCTCAATTTCTAAGACTTTTACCGCCATAGCCATAATGCAATTGTGGGAGGAGGGTAAATTACAACTAGATGATCCGGTAAATGAATATCTCAAAGCTTACAAAGTCCAACATCGCGATCGCAATGCGCCTCCTGTCACTTTCCGCCATCTATTAACACATACTTCCGGAATCGGCGAATTAAGAACTTTCACAGATTTGTTGCTTCCCGTCTGGGGGTTAGGCGGCAAACCAGATAAATCTATCCCTACCTTAAAAGAATATTACTCTCAAGGAATCACACCAGAAGTTTACCCTGAAACAAAATGGGCTTATGCCAATCACGCCTTTGCTACCTTGGGACAATTAGTAGAAGATATTAGCGGTGAACCGTTTTCAGAGTATGCGATCCGACATATTTTTACACCGTTGGGGATGAAGCATACTGATTATCTTTTGAGCGATGCCTGCGGCAAGCCGCACTCCGTGCGTCTACGCGTCCGTGAAGAACTAGCACAAGGCTACGTATTCAAGCAAAACAAATTTCAAAACATAAACTACCTAGAAATTCTAGTCACGGGTGCGGGATCAATTTTCTCCAGCGTTAACGATATGTCCAAGTACATGTCAGCGCTGCTGGGTGGTGGTAAAAACCAATTTGGCAGTATTCTGAAGCCAGAAACGCTGCAACTGATGATGGAACCACAATATCAGCCTGATCCGCATTTATCAGCAATGGGACTGGCTTTTTTCCTCGATAATTTTGACGGACATAAAATAGTTTCCCACGATGGCGGCTGGCCTGGTTTTGTGTCATCGATGTTTGTTGCACCTGATGACAATTTGGGAGTTGTTGTATTCACCAACACAGCTTCTTTAGCACCTCACAATCTTACTGAAATTTTGCTGCAACGCTTGTTAGAAGTTCCCGAAGCTGCAACCCAACTACCCCGTCCTGACATTGTGCCATCTCCCCATTTGTGGCCGCAACTGTGCGGATACTATGCACCCGCCAAAGGTTGGAATACCAATTTCCGCATCTGGTTGGGTTGCGGCGGTGGAGTTGAAATTTTTGTTCAAGACAAGCGCTTGCAGATGCGATCGCTCATTGGTTATCTGCAAACACCTGTTACCCTGTATCCTATCGACACAGCCAATCCTCTCGCATTTCAAGCTTTAAAAGACAACTCTAAACTTTCCGTAGTTTTTCAGCGCAACCCAACAGGCGAAATTGATACTTTGTACTTTTCTAATTGGTACGGCTTCTTTTCTCTGTACAAGCGTCCCCAGTATCAAAGTCTGGCTTTTTGGCTGAAAGTAACTTTGGGTGGACTGGCTGCAATTATTCTTATTTTCTGGCGAGAAGGCGGATTGTTAACACTAACATTAAGTTTGTTAGTGTGGCAAAGACTCAACAACCGTAAATAAGCATTCTTCTAACTTTAAAAATGAGAATACTTTTCAAAATTTTACAAAGTCACAGGTAATTCACAAACAGAGTATAAAAAATTGGCAACATTGACAAAAGACAGACAACAATAGCGATAGCTAGACTTGGAGTTCTGCTTAGCTTATGCAGCCAATTCGTACATTCAACGTCTCACCTTCTTTGCCTCCGCGACTCGAACCCCTGCGGAAGCTAGCATATAACTTACATTGGGATTGGAACGTTGAAACTAAAGATTTATTTCGCCGTTTAGACCCCGACTTATGGGAGTCTAGCCATCATAATCCTGTTCTCATGTTGGGAACCATCAGCCAAGCGCGGTTGATGGAAGTTGTCGAAGATGAAGGCTTTATAGCACAAATGGATCGCGCTGCTTTGCAGCTAGAGGATTATCTCAAAGAGCGCACTTGGTATCAAAAACAACGGAGTGGTCATTTGTCATCTGTCATTAGTCATTCGCCTGATGACAAAGGACAAATGACAAAGGACAAAGGACGAGAATGTTATGCTTATTTTTCTGCTGAATTTGGGCTAGTAGATTGTTTGCCCATCTATTCTGGAGGTTTGGGCGTACTGGCGGGAGATCATTTGAAATCTGCCAGTGACTTAGGACTACCCCTTGTCGGAGTGGGTTTGCTGTACCAACAAGGCTACTTTGCCCAGTATCTCAATGCTGATGGTTGGCAGCAAGAACGTTACCCAATCAACGATTTTTATAACATGCCCTTGCACCTGGAACGCAATCCGGATGGTTCCGAGTTGCGGATTGCGGTAGACTATCCAGGGCGCACCGTATACGCGCGAGTTTGGCGCGTACAAGTGGGCAGAGTGCCCCTATACATGCTTGATACCAACATCGAACCTAATAACCCTTACGACCACGACATCACAGATCAGCTGTACGGTGGTGACATTGATATGCGTATCCACCAAGAAATCTTGTTGGGTATCGGCGGTGTGAGGATGTTGAAAGCGCTGGGGTATAACGTCACCGCCTACCACATGAATGAAGGACACGCGGCTTTCTCAGCTTTAGAACGCATCCGCAACCTAATTGAGGAAAAAGGGCTGAGTTATGATACAGCTAAACAGGTGGTAGCTTCTACGAATATTTTTACCACTCATACGCCAGTACCAGCAGGTATCGACTTATTCCCCCCAGATAAAGTTTTATACTACCTGGGACACTATGGAGATATTTTTGACTTACCTAAAGACCAATTTTTGGGACTGGGGCGCGAAAACACTGGTGATTTATCTGCGCCTTTTAGTATGGCGGTGTTGGCGCTGAAGATGGCGACATTTTCTAATGGTGTGGCACAGTTACACGGTACGGTGTCGCGACAAATGTTTAAGAGTTTGTGGCATGGTGTGCCAGTAGAGGAAGTGCCAATTAAAGCTATTACTAACGGCGTTCACGCCCGTAGTTGTGTTGCCAAATTGACACAGGAATTGTACGATCGCTATCTTGGTCCAAATTGGTCATCAGCACCAGTAGATAATCCTCTCTGGGATCGCATGGATGCCATACCTGATGAGGAGTTATGGCGGAATCACGAACGCTGTCGCTTGGATATGATTTTGTATATTCGGGAGCGTTTGGTGAAACATTTGCGCGATCGCGGTGCTTCTCCCAGTGAAATTGATCAAGCCCAAGAAGTCCTCGATCCCAAAGTTTTAACTATTGGCTTTGCCCGTCGCTTTGCCACCTACAAACGCGCTACCTTATGGATGCGCGATATTGAGCGCATCAAGCACATTTTATTGGGTAACAAACACCGCAAGGTACAATTTGTCATAGCCGGAAAAGCCCATCCCAGAGATATCCCTGGTAAGGAACTCATCCGCGACATCAACCACTTTATCGAAGAACAGGGTTTGGAAAAGCAGATTGTGTTTGTTCCTAACTACGATATTTATATCTCGCGGTTGATGGTCGCAGGTTGTGATATATGGTTAAATACACCCCGTCGCCCACGGGAAGCCTCCGGTACTAGCGGTATGAAAGCAGCCATGAATGGCTTGCCTAATTTAAGCGTACTCGATGGCTGGTGGGATGAAGCTGATTACGTCCGCACTGGTTGGGCGATTGGACATGGCGAAATTTACGACGATCCGAATTATCAGGATCAGGTGGAAGCTAACGCCTTTTATGACATCTTAGAAAAAGAAGTCGTACCACTGTTCTACGATCGCGATGCTGATGGTTTACCCAGGCGCTGGGTTGACAAAATGAAAGATGCGATCCGTTTGAATTGTCCGTACTTTAATACAGCGCGGATGGTGGGAGAATATGCACTGCGGGCATATTTCCCGGCAAGCGATCGCTTTTACACCCTCACCAGTGAAGATTATGCTCCAGCTAAAGAATTAGCTGCTTGGAAAACGAAACTTTCTGAGCATTGGTACGATATCAAAATCAAAAATGTTGACGTATCATCTGGGTCTGATATAGAGGTTAACCAAACCGTTACCGTTAAAGCCAAAGTTGATTTGGCAACGTTGACAAACAATGATGTGCAGGTAGAACTGTACCAAGGCGCAATAGATGCAAATGGCGAAATTGTCAACGGTATACCGGTAGTGATGGAATACCAAGGAGAGGATACACAAGGATTAAGTATTTACACGGCTAACGTCATATATACCACCTCTGGTTTGCAAGGCTTATCTTTGCGCGTATTGCCCAAACACAAATACCTTTCTAGTCCCTATGAGCCAAGATTGATTGTGTGGGCAGAGTAAAAAAAGTTAGGAGTTAGGAGTTAGGAGTTAAGAGTTTTATTATTAACTCCTAACTCATAACTCTGGCAAAGTTAGGAGTTAAGAGTTTTATTATTAACTCCTAACTCCTAACTCATCACTCCTAACTCTTAACTCCTAACTCCTAACTCCTAACTCCTAACTCTGAAAGGGACAACAATGTAACCTGTAGTGCGATCGCCTAACACTAGGTTGCGTTGTTCTCCCCAATACCACCAGTACGCAGCTACGTAGGCGCAAATTAGGCTATCTAGTTTGTCTTCGGCTGCTTTGAGTGCTGCGCCTGTGTTAGGGATTTCGGGAAGAAATGAATCGCATAGACGCGAAGGACACGAAGAGGGTTCTAAGGTGGGTAGGATATTGATAATGTAGTTGTAAAGTTTGATGAGTTCTAAGCGGCGTTCGTTGAGGCGTCCTTTTTTGTATTTGAGGATGCGTTCTAAGTTGAACAGATGGATTATGGCTGGGTGGGGGAAGACTTCTATTTGATATCTACCCGGTTTTTGGGGTTCGATGGTGGGTGCGTGGAGGAAGCCACGAGTTTCTAATTCTAAGCCAAATTTGACGGTGCGTTCTGCAAAGGGAAGGCTGAGGTTGGCTGGATAGCATCCGGCGTGATATTTGCCAAAGTGTTTATGGGTGAGTTTGTCGGGTAGGCGACTTCCGCTAGCGTTGGGGATAAGTGTTGGTGCGTCTACGGCGATGATAGCTGGTTCTTCTGGTTGGACACGGGTATCAATCCAGGTGAGAATGTCTGCTATGAACTCTTTGCGGTCTAAGTCGAGTATTTGTAGTTGATTGTCTACCCATTCTAAACAGCATAGTCCGCTTGGTTGAGATTTCCATCCTAAATCGATGCCAATAAATTTCATTTACGTGAATCCACAAAAAATAAGCGATCGCACAGAATTTATATTAAATATGACCGCACTAAGCAACACTTACCCTTGAGTAAAGTGTTAAAAATACTAATTTTATTGGTATATTTATGACATATACAATCAGTAATTTTTTAGCAATTATTGCAGAAAATCTGATTTGTATTTCATGAACATAAGCTAAGCTATGAGCTATTAATAGCTATTTCTGCCCTTCAGATTTGTAGATTTTGTATTACATCATAGATGTGTAATTGGCTTTACCAATAAGTACTATTGCCTTTTGCGTAAGTTGAGGATGACGCATTTGTGACATGAAATTATGATTCAGTAAGCGGCTTAACAAAAGATTCGTAAAAAGTCATCTAATCTTTAGAAAGAAATCTTTTTTTTCCTGTCGCGAAAGACCTAAAGTTTTGTTAAGATGCATATGCTAGTACATTGAAAACCGAAAATCAGCTATCAAGGTGTGAAGAAGTAAATAGTACTAGCACAATAGAGTTCAGAAGAGTAAGCTATGACCACCTACATTTTCTTTGACGAAGCCCTCCACATGCTTGTAAATGCCTTTTTGATTTCGGTAGGGTTGCTAATGGCAGCTTCCGGTATCGGTTTGGCAGTAATTGAAACGATTGAAAAAACAGGCGATCGCCAAAGTTTTCCCAAGTCGTTTCGCTAAACTCAAGCTAAAAAATTAACTTATTGTCGAAATCCATTGAGTGCTTGTGTTAACTAGGCAACAATCCTGGGAACACTAAAAACTAAGAGTCTCAAAGGTCACATTCTTTACCAAAATCTCCATGAGATAACCGTAAAAGTACCGAAATGAGATTCAAGCACAGGAGCAAACTATAAAATGGGTTTATTCGACAAAATGTTCGGCATTCAAAGTCAATTTCAAGACTTAGTGAGTCCAGCAGAAGCTTTTGCTGCTATTACCCTGGCTGCAACAGCCTCAGATGGTTATCTTTCTGAAGAAGAGGCGCGTGCTATCTCGTCTACGCTGTCTCGGATGAAGCTTTTCAGGAGTTATTCCAACGATGTAATGAATCGGATGTTTGATAAACTCTTGGGAATACTGAGACGAGAGGGTATTAATGCTTTATTTAATGCTGCCAAAGAATCCTTACCCCAGGATTTGCGGGAAGCAGCATTTGCAGTAGCGGCGGATTTGGTATTAGCTGATGGAATCGTTACTCAAGAAGAACAGGACTTTTTGAACGATCTGTACCAATCTTTAGACATTGCCAGTGATATCGCTACACAGATTGTACAGGTTATGTTAATCAAAAATCGGGGATAATCTCTGTTATCTATCTACAGTCGCTTTCTTGACAATAGCAGGGGCGAAAGCTACATATTTGCTAGCTTTCATCCACGATTTAAAAGGCTGGTAGTGTTGTTGTTAAAGTTTTGTAAACAAAAAGTGCCAAAGAAGTTAAATCTTCTTTGGCATTGATTTTGGAGTTCAGATAACCGGCTTTCCAGCCAAATCAAAAAATGTTAATTTTGGTACTTTATATTATCGGCAAAAGAATTATACGATTTAAAGACTTTTGTCCTGGCAAGCTTTGCGGACAAGGTATATTATCTAAATTTCACTAACCAAGATTTTGGAATCCGAAAAATCTCTGATTATGGCTTGTTCCGCCACCCTCAATCAACTAATAGATGTTCTTGCTGCCAAGCCCGCAAATTTATCAAGCGCAACATTAGCACAAATAGGCTACGGTATACAAACAGACACCCGTATCCTCAAGCCGGGTGAAGTATTTGTAGCTTTACGTGGCGAAAAGTTTGATGGACATGAATTTGTGCCAAAAGCAATAGAAAAAGGTGCTTTAGCAGCAATTGTTGATGATGAATACCAAAATCCCCAATTTCCAGTATTGCAGGTAAAAGACACCCTCAAAGCCTATCAAAAAATCGGTAGATGGTGGCGCGATCGCTTCAACATTCCTGTAATAGGGGTAACGGGTTCTGTCGGTAAAACCACCACCAAAGAACTCATTACCGCCGTTTTGGCAACTCAAGGACGAGTTCACAAAACTCATGCCAATTTTAATAACGAAATAGGCGTGCCAAAAACTCTCCTAGAATTGAGTACAGAACATGACTTTGCCGTGATTGAAATGGCGATGCGCGGTAAAGGACAAATAGCCGAACTCACACAAATAGCGCGTCCAACAATAGGCGTAATTACCAATGTCGGAACAGCGCATATTGAGTTACTCGGTTCCGAAGCAGCGATCGCACAAGCCAAATGTGAGTTATTGGCAGAAATGCCCAAAGATAGCGTAGCAATTCTTAACTATGACAATCCCTTATTACTAGAAGTGGCGGCGCAAGTTTGGCAAGGCAAAATTATTACCTTCGGCTTCTCTGGCGGCGATATTCACGGGCATTTGCTTGATAACGAAACTCTCGAAATCGCCGGAATGCAATTACCCCTACCAATGCCTGGGCGTCATATAGCCGCCAATTACATGGCAGCTTTGGCAGTAGCGCAAGTTTTGGGCATTGATTGGTCTTGCCTGAAATCTGGTGTAACAGTGGATATGCCAAAAGGGCGATCGCAACGTTTTGAATTACTCAATGATGTGGTAATCTTAGATGAAACATATAATGCTGCACCAGAAGCAATGGTCGCAGCCTTAAATTTATTAGCAGAAACACCAGGAAAGCGAAAAATAGCCGTCTTGGGTGCAATGAAAGAACTAGGAGAGCGATCGCATCAATTGCACCAGCAAATCGGCGAAACAGTACGAAAATTGAAACTAGATGCTTTGTTAGTTTTGGTAGACGGACAAGACGCCCAAGCCATAGCTCAAAGTGCCGAAGGTATCCCATCTGAGTGTTTTGCAACTCATGCAGACTTGACAGCTAGGCTAAAGACATTTGTCAAAGAAGGCGATCGCATTCTTTTCAAAGCAGCACATTCCGTAGGACTGGATCGAATTGTCAGCCAACTGCGTGCAGAATTCAGCAATTGAAGCGCGATCGCTTTGTACCTAGAAAACTTAGTATGATGTAAAACTCTGCGTCCCTCTGCGCTTACCTCCGCGTCCCTCTGCGTTTCAATTCCAAACCTCTTTAAGCAAGTTTATACTTAGTGCCTTTGTGTTTTATTAACCACAAAGGCACTAAGGCACAAATAATATGCAGTTTCAATTCCACCCATTGACGCGAAAAGAAGCCACCGAACTCATATCATGGCGATATGACAAACCTTATGACATTTACAATATCGATAGCGATAATCTCCAAAAAACGATTGATTTCTTTGTAGATCCAGTAAATTCCTACTTCGTCATTTCCTCTGATTTGCACGAATTCACAGCATTTTGCTGTTTTGGGGCTGATGCTCAGGTTCCAGGTGGCGACTATTCGCTTGATGCTCTTGATATCGGACTTGGAATTCGCCCAGAACTCACTGGTCAGGGTCTTGGATCTCAGATAGCCAACGCTACAATTGATTATGCCAGACAGTCGTTTTCTGCTCAACGCTTTCGCGTCACTATTGCAGCGTTCAACAAAAGAGCTTTGAAAGTCTGGCAAAACCTGGCATTTGTGCCCGTTCAGAGGTTTCGGAACCAAAACGGCAATGAGTACCTTATTTTCATACGTGATGCGTAAGGGACTTCCAAATAAAAAAATATCCCAAATTTTCTTGTGGGATGGGTGTCCCCACCCGTCCGGTATTAAGGGCGGGCAGGATGCCCACCCCACAATACGGGATAATTTATTTCTTGGAAATCCCTAAAACTTCATCAACAAGGTTTTAAACTCTGTTAACTGATATCTTGGAGCATTCTCAATAAGCATCCTCTACCGCCCTGAATTAAAATTCGGGCTAAAAGCTAAAGTCAGCTTAAAGCTGACTGGATAAGATTTTTAACCCATTTTAATGGGTTTTAGCTATCAGCCGGAAATTTATTTCACGGCATGTTGCTTCATCAACGAGTGTTTGAACTTCATCAACGAGTCTTAACAACTCTCAATAGCTTTAGATCAATGGAAACCATAGCAAAAGTTCTGCTCATAGGAATAAATAAAAGCATCAAATGAATGTAGAACAGACTCTCTGACAGTGCATCCTGATTTGCCTATACTGCCCTCAAACCCCTTATCATCCTAAAGACAGTTGAATTAATATGTTTTTACAAAAAAATCTCAGAAAATAGCGCCTTTTAACTCTGTTATTGTCAATATTTACTCATGCAATTAAGTTCTTTAAAGATTTTTTGTTTAAGACTAGGTTAAGACTAGAATAAATAGTACAATCATAGTTTCTGAGTAAATTAGTTTTTCCACAACTGCATGAAGAAATGAACAATGACTGCAACATCTACCGTCGCAGTAGGATTCCTATTGTTAGGACATTACATACTGCTGTCGATGGCAGGGCTAGGTATAAAGTTCAGGGTTTGCAAGGTTCTGAGGATCTCAAAAAATACCTAGAGTTGAAGTTGTCGGAAGAGAAAGGCATCACGGAGGTTCGCGCCAACCCGACAACAGGAAATCTTCTAGTAATTTTCCAGCCAGGACGCAGTTTTTTGGCGCTTGCGGCACAAATTGAAGGGCTAGTTTTAGAGTTTGCCAAGCAAATTCAGCATTCTCTAGTCAAGACACCCAAAAAAGATAGCCAAATTCAGAAAAAGGCCAAGAAAAATTCACCTGCAAGCAACAAAAAAACCCAAAATAAAATTACTCGCAAAGGTAAGCTGACTGTTGATGCACAAAAGCAAGAAATTGCGTCTTGGCATCTTAAAGAAACTGATGCGGTTGTTACGGAGTTAAAAACTTCCAAGGTATCAGGGTTATCTACCAAGTCAGCAAAAGAAAAACTGAAAAAATACGGGCCGAATGCCTTACCAGAAGCGGTTCCTCGCTCCGGGTTGGGTATGTTTGTTGACCAATTCAAGTCTCTACCCGTAGGACTTTTGACTGTGGCAGCGGGCGTATCAGTAGCTACCGGCGGTTTGGTTGATGCGCTGGTAATTATGGGGGTTGTTGTCATCAATGCCGCCATTGGTTACGCTACGGAAAGTAATTCGGAAAAAATTATTCGCTCGCTGAAGAATCTGGTTAATCCAACAGCATTTGCGCTCCGAGATGGCAGTATCGTAGAAATCAACGCTCAAGAAATTGTTATCGGAGATATTTTAGTTCTCAAACCAGGTAGTTATGTACCAGCAGATGCCCGACTGCTGGAAGCGCATCGTCTCAGTATTGATGAATCGGCGTTGACGGGTGAGAGTATGCCCGTAACAAAAACCCCGTTAACCCTGAGTGGCGAAAATGTTCCTTTGGGCGATCGCCTAAATATGGTTTACATGGGAACTTTAGTTACGGGTGGACAAGGAACTGCTGTAGTTGTAGCTACCGGCAAATACACGGAGATGGGCAAGATCCAAATGATGGTGGGTGAAGCCACTATGCCCGAAACTCCGATGGAGAAACAACTAGATCAGGCAGGTAGTCACCTTGTCTTAATATCGGGAACTATTTGCGCCTTTGTCTTCGGGATCGGCATATGGCGCGGCTATGGCGTGTTACAGATGCTTAAGTCATCGATATCATTAGCAGTAGCGGCAGTTCCCGAAGGCTTACCCACAGTTGCCACTACAACGCTTGCCCTTGGCATTGCCAACATGCGCAAGCATAACGTCCTCATCCGCCGTCTGGATGCTGTAGAAACTCTGGGTTCCGTTCAGACTATCTGCATGGACAAAACCGGAACCATCACAGCGAACCGGATGAGAGTTGTAGAGGTATGTACTGATAGTAAGTGCATCCAGGTATCTCATGAAAAATTGCTGCTGGAAGAAGAAGCAATTAATCCTTATGAACACGAACAGCTCTTAAAGCTGATTCATGTCTTGACATTGTGCAACGAAAGTGAAGTAGATAAAGAAGGTGATGAGTACGTCGTTAGAGGCTCATCCACTGAAAACGCGCTCATTGATTTAGCCATCACTTCCGGGGTGAATGTTAGTAGTTTGCGGGCAAATTATCCGCAACTGAAAATCAATCACCGCTCCCAAGAGCATAACTACATGGCGACGCTGCACGCCACTCCTGACGAGCAACAAAAGCTGATCGCCGTCAAGGGTAGTCCGTCAGAAGTTTTAAGTCTGTGTGGTTGGCAAATGAAGAATGGGCAAAAAGTCCCACTGACAGAAGCCGACAGACTCGCCATTGAAAACGATAACGAAGACTTGGCAGGCAAAGCACTGCGGGTGTTAGGAGCAGCTTATCAGCTAGATGACTGCGAAGAAATCCATACTCGCGAAGATTTAATTTGGTTGGGATTAGTCGGTATGATTGATCCCATCAGAAATGGCGTGAAAGACTTGATGGGAGGCTTCCATCAAGCGGGTATGGCTACGGTAATGATAACCGGCGACCAAAGCCCAACAGCCTACGCCATTGGTAAGGAATTGAATTTGAGTAAGGGTGAGCAATTAGAAATTCTCGACTCAACCCACCTCAGCGATATCGATCCAGAAGTAATGAAAGGACTGTGCGATCGCGTCCATGTCTTTGCTCGAATCAGTCCTGCCAATAAACTACAGATAGTCCAAGCGCTACAAAGTAGCGGTAAAGTTGTTGCCATGACTGGCGATGGCATTAACGATGCCCCAGCTTTAAAAGCCGCTAACGTCGGTATCGCCATGGGACATACAGGAACAGACGTTGCCCGTGAAGTTGCGGATGTTATCCTAGAAGATGATAACCTAGAAACCATGATTATTGCCGTCAGCCACGGACGGACAATCTACAACAACATTAGAAAATCCGTTCACTTCCTGTTGTCCACAAACACCAGCGAAATCATGGTAATGCTAGTAGCAACCGCAGCTGGTATTGGCGAACCGATGACAGCCATGCAACTATTGTGGCTGAACTTGGTAACAGACATCTTCCCAGCGCTGGCTTTGGCAATGGAAGCGCCAGAACCAGATGTGCTACTGTCGCCACCCCGCGATCCCCAGGAACCGATAATCAAGAAATCTGACTTTACGAGAATTCTGCTCGAGTCAACAGCATTATCTGCTAGTGCCTTAGCAGCTTACTGGTACGGTATCAATCGCTACGGTATCGGCCCGCAGGCAAGCACCATCGGTTTCATGAGCTTGACAATGGCACAACTGTTACACACCCTCAGTTGTCGTTCGCAAACACACACCATATTTAGCAAGGAAAAACTGCCGCCCAACAAGTACTTAACTATTGCCGTTGGTGGCTCCTTTGCTCTCCAAATCATAGCCGCAACCGTACCAGGACTAAAAGGATTGCTACAAATAGCACCAATTAATCCTATTGATATTGCGGTAATTGGCAGTAGCGCCATACTCCCATTCTTAATGAATGAAGGCAGAAAGGAATTAACAACTAAATATTTGCAAGGAGGAAACAACAACTTTACCCGTTTACTTCCTAGCAGTAACACCAATTCTATTGATATCCCACACTTACAACCAAGTGAGGAAGAAGTAGAACAAGAAACTCCGGCTGTTATCTCGATTTAAGACGTAAACCTAAACCCTATTTGTAGGGGCACGGCATAGCCGTGCCTTTACTATTAGTTTAGATTTTTTGCGGTGAAGAAAAAATAGAAGATGAAAAAAGACTTCATGTTTAGTTCCGAATCAGTTACGGAAGGACATCCAGACAAACTTTGCGACCAAATTAGCGATGCAATCGTAGATAAATTCCTGCAAAAAGACCCCTATTCCATAGTCATCGCCGAATGTGCGATCGCAACGTCAGTTATATTTCTTGCTGCCAGATTTGAATCAGATGCGATTGTAGATTTTACAAAAATAGCCAGACAGGTAATTAAACAAGTTGGTTACGATGAACCTGACTTTAATGCGAAAACCTGTAGTATTGTTACTAGCGTTAAAGAATTATCATCCAACGAATATCGATATTGGGATGCCAAAAAACTATCAGATGAAGAGATAGAGTTAATTCCTGTTAAGGATCAGGTGACAGTTTTTGGTTTCGCCTCCAATCAAACCCCGGCTTTTATGCCTCTTCCCATTTGGTTAGCCCATCAGTTAGCAAGACGACTGACTGCTGTACGGAAAGATAATATTCTTCCATACATCGCACCCGATGGTAAGACTCAAGTTGGGGTAGAATATCGCGATCGCAAACCCTACAGAATCCACAGCATCTCTATTTTGGCAAGTCTGAACAGGCGTTCAAAATCAGATATAACTAATGAAAATAAACTACAAAAAGAAATTAAACAGACAGTTATTGATAATGTCTTTAAACATGAAGAATGTAAGCCTGATGATAAGACCAGAATTTTCATTGACTTTGACCAACCTTTTGCCATAGGTGGCCCCTCTGTCCATTCAGGGTTAACTGGGAGAAAAAATGCTATAGATACTTACGGAGAGTATTCCCGTCATAGCGGCGCAGCTTTAAGCGGTAAAGATCCAACACGGATAGACAGAGTAGGTGCGTATGCTGCCCGTTATGCAGCCAAAAACGTTGTCGCTGCTGGCTTAGCGGAAGAATGTGAAGTTCAGTTAACCTACTCCATTGGACTTGCTAGACCTGTCAGTATTCAGGTAGAAACCTTTGGTACGGGTAAAATTTCCGATGCAGAAATTACAGCATTGCTGGAAAAGTATTTTGATTTCCGTTTAGCAGCAATTATTGGTAAGTTTAACTTGAGATTGTTACCTGCAATGGCTAAAGGTGGGTTTTATCGAAAACTAGCTACCTACGGTCACGTTGGCAGGATGGATCTAGTTGTACCTTGGGAACAGACGGATATGGTTTCGATTTTGCGATCGTGAAAACGATGCTAGATACATTACTGAAGGTAATTTAACCACAGATGGACAATAAATAAAAGTTTTTCCTCTGTCTTCCCGAGCCAGTGCGGTGCGGGGGTTCCCCCCGTTGAGCAACTGGCGTCCCTCTTTGAGGGGGGAATGAGGGGGGTGGACACAGATAAATTATCGGTGTTCATCTGTGTTCGTAATAACCATTATCCTGGTGTAATTGTTCTAGTTAAAAATACACAAAGAATTGAAAGAGAAGAGAACAAATGAGGTGTTCACAAACAATTTAGGATTGCAGTATCATAAGTTCTAAACTTTTTATCATAAGCATCTGTTAGTAGTGAATGCGGTTATCAAATCAAGTGGTGGTTGTAGTCGGGGGTGGTTCAGGAATTGGGTTAGCCGTTGCGAAACTGACTCATTCTGAAGGTGCAAGTGTCATTATTATGGGACGTTCATCAGCCAAACTTGAACAAGCAAAGGGCTTAATTGGAGAAAATGTCAAAGCGATCGCTACAGATGTAATGGATGAAACAGCGATTAATCAAGCATTTACTGAAATTGGGACTTTCAATCACTTATTCATTTCTGCTCAAGATGCTTCCACTGCTCCATTGTCGGAAACAACAATGGAGAAACTTCGCCCTACCTTAGACAGTAAAATTTGGGGAGCTTTTCATGTGGTGAAACACAGTGCCTCTCAAATCAGTGCCGATGGTTCAATCACCTTTATTTCAGGTTTAGCGGGTCGTCGTGGTTATCCTGGGTTAGCCGTAGCTGGAGCAGCTAATGCAGGGATTGAAGCAGTTGCTCGGAATTTAGCAGTTGAGTTAGCTCCCATTAGAGTTAATACAGTTTGCGCAGGTGTGATTGATACCGAGATGCTTGACAAAGTGTTTGGTGAGCAACGTGCAGAGGTTGTTAAGACTGTTGCCGAAAAACTTCCTGTCAAGAGAATTGGCAAACCGGAAGAGATTGCTGATGCAGTTTTATTTTTAATGGGCAATGGTTTTATAACAGGAACCACTCTGCTAATTGATGGTGGAGATGCGTTAGTTTAGTTTGTACGAATAAATGCCGCATAACAACCCGGTTGCACCCGACCGTATCAAGATTGTCTTTTGGATTCTAGAGGTGATCAGGAGCATCCCAATTTTGACAAAATACTTGTTAAACAATCTTCCCAGTCCTCTTATAGAGGAATGCGCGCTTTCAGACAGGCACTTAAGTGCCTGGCTGGCTTGACCAATCAGAGCAAATGTACTAGTCTTACCTCAGTCGTTTTGCGGTGAGAAGCAATGGTGACGAAATTCGCCTACACAATTCTCTATGTCAAGGACGTTCCCCAAGCGATCGCTTTTTATGAAAATGCATTTGGCTTGAAACAACGGTTTATTCATGAAAGCAAGCAGTACGCCGAGATGGAAACAGGTGAAACAACGCTTGCTTTTACCGCAAATGAACTTGCAAAATCAAATCTTCCACAAGGATTCCAAGAAAACAGTCTATCAGGTTTACCAGCTGGAATTGAAGTTGGTTTTGTCGCAGACGATGTATCAGCAGTTTTTGCGAGTGCAGTAGAGGCTGGTGCTGTAGCTGTTGTAGAACCCAAACTAAAGCCTTGGGGGCAAACAGTAGCTTATGTACGAGATTTAGATGGAATTTTGATTGAAATTGCTAGCCCTATTTAAAATCATCTACCGTCCTAAACTTCTTGCAAAAATCTTTATTTCCTCTCTGCGCCTGGTGCGCGACGGACACTTTCCAAGGGCGGGGGAAACCCCCCTTCGGGTTCGCCAGTCGCCTACGGAGGGAAACCCTCCGGAGAGCGCTGGACTCACCGCACGGAAGTGTCCTCCTCTGCGTGAAACTAAAAAATATTTGTGGGGATGATTATAAAATCACCCCCACCCTTTCTCTCTACAAATATTTAATAGCACCAGCCCTCGTGGAAGAAATATTTATTCAGCGATATTAACCAAATCGGGAGCTTGCGAAGTAGCCAATGTCGGCGCTGTAAAAATACGCGAGTACAAACTTGAAGGTTGCTGTTGGGCGACAACAGGTAGAAACTGACGAGCATGAGTTGCAACTGCTACAGTCTTCACATCATAAGTTTGTGTCGCCAACTTGGGATACAAGCCGATACCGATGATAGGAAGCAGCAAGCAAGCAGTGATAAACAGTTCACGGGGTTTAACATCAGGAACGATCGCATCCAGATGTAACTCTTCATTCTTCTTGCCATAGAACACTTGACGCAACATCGACAGTAGATAAATCGGAGTCAAAATCACGCCGACGGCAGACAGCAACACAACTACAATTTTGAAACTGGAACTGTAAACATCGCTAGTTGCAATACCCAGGAATACCATCAACTCACCCACGAAGCCACTCATTCCCGGTAGCGCCAGAGAAGCCATCGAGCCAGCGGTAAACAGAGCAAAGGATTTGGGCATTACTTTCGCCATACCACCCATTTGATCCATCATCAAGGTGTGGGTGCGTTCGTAAGTTACACCAGAGAGGAAGAATAAGGCTGCGGCAATCAAACCGTGGGAAATCATTTGCAGTACAGCACCGCTCATTCCTATTTCTGTATAGGAAGCGATACCAATCAGCACAAACCCCATGTGAGCGATCGAAGAGTAAGCTAAGCGGCGTTTGAGATTAGTTTGAGCGAAGGCACAGCAAGCACCGTAAACGATGTTGACTACACCTAAAATCACCAAAACTGGGGCAAAAACAACATGAGCATCAGTTAACATTTCCATGTTGATGCGGATGAGCGCATAACCACCCATCTTCAACAACACACCAGCCAAAATCATCGAACCGGGTGCGGAAGCTTCACCGTGAGCATCAGGCAACCAAGTGTGGAGAGGGAAAATCGGCAGTTTGACGCCAAAGGCAATCAGGAAAGCTGCGTAAACCAGTAACTCAAAAGTTTTGGAATATTCTTTCATTCCCAGAGTCGTCATATCAAAGCTGACGGTATCTCCAGAGAATGCCATTGCAAAGGCTGCTACGAGAATAAATATAGAAGCAAGAGCAGTGTAGAGAATGAATTTAGTAGCTGCGTAGCGGCGCTTTTGTCCTCCCCAGATGGAAATCAACAAGTACACAGGTACTAATTCGATTTCCCACATCAGGAAGAACAACAGTAAATCCTGAGCAACAAACACGCCAAGCTGAGCGCTGTACAACGCCAGCATCAAACCATAAAATAAACGCGGCTTGTTGGTTACTTTCCAAGCCGCGAATATTGCGAGAGTGTTAATTAAGCCGGTCAGCAGTACCAAGGGCATTGACAAACCATCTACTGCTAAAGACCAGTTCAAGCCCAACTGCGGAATCCAAGGATATTTTTCTACGAGTTGGAATGCTGAATTTTGAAAATCGTAGTGATGCCAGAAGGCATAAATCATTAAGGCAAAGTCGGCGATCGCTACTCCCAGACCATACCAACGAGCGGTTTTACCTTCTTTGTCTGGGATGAGAGGGATGGCTAAGGCAGCCACCATGGGCAAGAAAATTATGGTTGTTAACCAAGGAAATTGAGCATTCATCACTGAAAATCGTTTTGCAGTTTCGCTTTCTATTACATTCTATTAAGCATTTTATCGCTTTGTAAACGTAATTTATCCCTAGAAAACCAAATCTTTAAAATAAACAGGAATAAATACCTAGATATAACCTTCCAATCTATTCTAAAAGTAAAGTTTTGTTAAGTCAACAAAAAACGGTAGCTCGAGCCACCGTTAAAAATCTTAATACAACTATCTAAAGGAGGATATTTTGCTAGTTTGGTAAGGGTTTTAAACCCCAAAAGTGAAGAAAAAAGCCTCTGACTGAGTTAAACAATACGGTTGACAATTGTCCAAACATCTCCATCAGAACGGACATGAGGAACCGAAATAGTCTTGAACCCCGTAATGAAAGGCTTGTAATACACCTGCCAATAAAGCGGACTAAGCTCATCAGCGCAGGCTTTAAGACAGCGTATTTCTGCTGCAAGTTCCCCAGCCAGTTGATTAATGCGATCGGCATGAACCTGAGCAATCTTTCTTGCCTCCTCCAGTTGTTCCTGTTGGGAAATTCGTTTTGCTTGTGTTTGCCAACGTTTTAACTGAGTCTGTTTTTCCGTCAGTTGAGCTTTTAAAGCAGCGATCGCATCATCTATACCCTTAAGTTCAGCAACTAATTGAGGATTTTCCCTAGCATAGCGACGGTAAGCTTGAGCTATTGCTTGGGGAGAATCACTCTCTGGAAGCGTCACATTAACTGTTAAAGAAGCACCTTCTTTCTGTAAAGCCTCAATTTGAGCGCGAATCGCCGCAATTTCTGCTTGAATTTGTTCTATTGTCATTTGTCCTTTGTTAATAGTTAATTGTTCATAGTTCATGGTTCATGGCTATTAACCATTAACCATTAACCATTAACCATTAACCATTAACTATTGACTTCTTGCTCCTTGGCTATCAACCTCAAGCGATCGCACCACAGGCGAAACACCCTCAGACAGCCAAGCAGCATTCATCGCCGCCGCCACAGCATCAGCATGGGCAGTATCAGTTAAAGCCAACAGCGTCGGACCTGCGCCACTAATCACCATCCCATAAGCACCAGCATTCAAAGCCGCCACATTTACAACATCATAACCCTTAATCAGTGCTTTACGGTAAGGCTGATGTAACCTATCTTGCAAAGCAGCCCTTAACCAATCTCCCCTACCAGTTTCCAAACCACGCAACAACAACCCCAGATGCGCCATATTAAAAATCGCATCCCCACGACTCACCTCCTTTGGCAACACCCGCCGCGCCTCCTGGGTAGAAAGCTCAAAATCAGGAATAGCCACCACCGGCACAACATCCGCACACCAAAGAACCTCACAAATCTCCCATTCTTCGCGTCTTTGCGGTTCGTTTTCTACTCCTGTAGCCGCCAAACGACATCCACCCAACAACGCCGGAACCACATTATCAGGGTGTCCTTCCATAGCGATCGCCAACTCCATCACCTGCTTTTGACTCAAAGGCTCACCCGCTAAAACATTAGCACCAACTAAACCACCAACAATAGCCGTCGCCGAACTACCCAAACCCCGCGCCAGAGGCACACCCAACTTAATATCAATTTGCACAAATGGCGGAGTTTGCCCCAATTGTTCATATAACTTTATAAAAGCCTGATAGAGCAGATTACTCTCATCAGTTTGAACCCGTTCAGCCTCAGCACCCGTAACATTTATTGTCACCCTCGCCGTTTTCCCCCCTTCCAAAGGGGGGGATGAAAGGGGGGGTAAATCCAGGCGAGTGAACTTGAACTCGTTGTACAGCGTTAAAGCAGCACCGATGCAATCAAAACCCGGTCCCAAATTAGCAGTAGTGGCGGGAACGGTAACAAATACAGAAGAAACAGCAGACATTGAAAAAAACTAGCTAATCAATCAACCAGCATCTCACGATTTTGGATTTTAGATTTTAGATTTTGGATTGGGTTTTTCACAAAATCCAAAATGGGTTGACTCTACCCTTACGGGAGGTTGTGTACTGAAAACAGCCCAAGCATGAGGTAAAAAAGTATGAAACTAGGAGCTATTAATCACATAGCCCTAACCGTATCTAATTTAGAGCGCTCAGAAGCTTTTTACAATGCGCTTTTAGGATTTATGGGTTATGAACAAGCGGAAAAAACACCACAATTAATACTCTGGACAAGTTCCAATGGGGTAATTAGCATTTCTCCATCTCAGCCAGAATCAGCGAATAAAAAGTGCGATCGCCCGAGCGGGGATGGCTGCAACGGCTTCGCCGTTGCAGCGGCGGCGGAGCCGCCAGCAAAAAATCCTCTAGATTTTTTGCCCCCGCCGGGCGCGCTTCGCGATCGCTATTCTCCAGGATTGCACCATCTTGCTTTTAGTGCCGATAGTCGAGAAGAAGTAGATCAGCTTTACCAGTATCTATTAAAACTAAAGGCAGAAATTCTCGACTCTCCCGCCGAGTACGATTATATGCCTGGTTACTACGCTGTGTACTTTTTAGATCCAGATGAAATCAAGTTAGAACTAACACATATACCTAACTGGCCACCGGAATTATAGTGAGGCAAATATGCTAAAAATCGGTGACTTTTCCAAACTCAGCCAGATCACGGTGAAAGCACTGCGCCTCTACGACCAACTAGGACTGCTAAAACCAGCCTATGTAGATGATTTTACAGCTTATCGATATTACTCGGCTGACCAATTGCCACGGCTAAACCGCATTTTGGCACTTAAAGACCTGGGCTTTTCTTTAGAACAAATTGCCAAGTTACTAGATGAGAATTTGCCACCAGCAGAAATTCGCGGGATGCTGCGACTCAAGCAAGCGGAACTTCAGGGGTTAGTTGAGGAAGAACAGGCGCGTCTGTGGCGAATAGAAATACGACTCAAGCAAATTGAACAGGAAGATAGTATGCCTAAATATGAAGTTGTAATGAAAAACGTAGAGCCAATCAAAGTTGCATCAATACGGGAAATCATCCCAAATTTCACTGCTTTACCAAAACTTTATGATGAGTTGTTGGAGTATCAAAAGCAGCAGGGTGTTAAGGAGAGTACTTACTGTGCTGGAATTTGGCACGATCCAGCATACAAAGAATCCGACATAGATTGGGAAGCAGTAGTGTCATTTGATGCTGACATGCCTACTACAGAACGAGTAAAAATCTATGAATTACCAAGCTTTGATAAGATGGCTTGTGTAGTTCACCACGGTAGTTATAAGCAAAGCTGCCAAGCTTATACAGCTTTAATATCTTGGATTGAAACAAACGGTTACAAGATTGCCGGTCCCAACAGGGAAGTTTACATTATTGGTGGCAACGAACAAGATAATGACTCGTATGTTACAGAAGTACAGTTTCCTGTAATTAAGGTTTGATTGACCAAACCTCAAGACTAATTCTATTTTCAAAAAAATCTTCCTCTGTCTTCCCCCCGAAACGGGGAAAAGTTGTTCAAGACTAGGGGGAGGGATTGATTTTGATTTGTGAAAATTGAGAATTCTGGTGAAACCCGGTATCTGGGAGATACCGGGTTTCTTGTTTTCACGTCGGGTTGCGCGGACTGGCGTACATTCTTCACTACCAATATGAATCTGTCTGTGAGGAGAAGATATAACAGAACACAATTTGCTAATCTAACAGGAATTAAAGGCGTAAATGCTTTATAAACAGCAGATTAAAAATTTACTAAATAAAAGCTCCGCCGTTTAATCTCAAAATCAATAAAATCAATTTAAAGGAGATTTACAGTTATGTCTGTTGCTAGTGTTAAAGACTTTTTAGCAACTGCTAAACAAGATGAAACCATGCGGCAAAAACTAAAATCTGCGATGGATGTTCATGGTTGTGTCAAAATTGCCAAAGATAATGGTTATGATTTTACAGCCGAAGAGTTACAATCTCAACTCAACGAAATGTCCGAAGAAGAAGTAGCAAAAATTGTTAACCCTGGTGTTGCTCCTCGTCGGCATATTGAACCCCGATAATATTTTGCTTTCAAAGCTATAGGAATTATACAAATTCCTCAAGACTAATTACCCATTTACTTTACTTTCAAAAGCTGTGTAAATTCTCAACTACTGAAAAATCTCAAAAGAGACTATGGGTAAATTAGAGGGGAAAATTGCTCTAATTGCCGGAGGTACGGACGGTGACAGCGAAAGCATCGTCCGCACTTTTGTTGATAAGCTGTTATGCATTTAATTTGCACTTGGCGGGGCGGGCAATACGGCCCACCCCACAAGAGTTTACTAAAAATATAGTGTGCAAATTAAAAGACTTTCAGCTTAGCACCGACTTTGAAAATATCAACTAATTGTGCGGTAATCTGGGAGAGTTGGCAAGATTCATGGTTCTTCAGTACCTATAAAAATCAGTAAAGAACTTAATGAAGCTGAAAATTTTTGAGGTCAAACATGAAAATTCTTGTTGTTTATTACTCCATGTACGGTCACACTTGGCAATTAGCGCAAGCTGTTGCTGAAGGTGCAAAATCGGTTCAAAAAGCGGAAGTGATGCTGCGTCGCGTCCAAGAATTTGAAGCCGTTGATAAAATCATTGACCAAAATGAATTTGCTCGCCAAGTGCGAGAACAACAACAGGATATTCCTATTTGCACCGTTGATGATTTGCGCCAAGCTGACGGGGTAATTTTTGGTTCTCCTACCCGTTACGGCAATATGACTGCTCAAATGAAGCAATTAATCGACTCCACATCTCAACTTTGGCTCAATGGCGAGATGGAAGGGAAACCAGCAGGTGTATTCACCTCTACCGCCTCCACCCACGGCGGACAGGAAACAACCCTGTTAACAATGATGGTACCATTGTTACATCTGGGAATGATTATTGTTGGCGTGCCATATTCGCTACCAAGCATGATTCACACCGAAGCGCGGGGCGGTACTCCCTACGGTGCAACCACCATCGCCGGAGGAAAAGGCGAGTTACAACCAAAGCCAGAAGATTTGGAAATCGCCAAGGCATTAGGTCAGCGTGTAGCGCAAGTTACTGCGAAAGTACGGAGTTAAGGTAGATCATGCCGTCATCGCGATCGCCAAAAACTCAAGCTTGGATCGGGGTTGCTTTATCGTTCTATGCCTTTATTGCCATTGGCATCGCTGAGGGAGGATTGGGGGTGCTTATCCCCTCAATTCAGGCAACATATAACCTAACTCCGGCAACCATCAGCTTACTTTTTATCAGTCAAGTATCAGGTTACATTGTGGCAGCGATCGCCAGTAGTCTAATCAGTGCCCGCATTGGACTAGCGCGGATGCTCATGCTTGCGGCTATTAGTCTTACTGGTGCCCTCCTCATCTATGCCTTATCTCCCTATTGGTGGGTAATGGTTGCTTGTGGCACATTTCTTGGTTTAGGAATCGGTTTAATAGATGCTGGCATCAACAGTTACATTGCTAACGAACAACGCCACGCTCATTTAATGGGGATTCTACACGCTTTCTACGGTATTGGTGCATTACTTGGCCCTGCTGTTGCCACTACCTTGCTAGCAATGAATCAGAATTGGCAATTTGTTTACCTGGTTTTTGCTGGCGTTGTCGGGTTGATGGTAGCCGGGATGTTTTGGGCTGTAGTGTATAATTACGCACCGATGTCTAAAAGATCGACAATATCAGGTACTAGTGCTAACACTAATTTACGTGTAGCTTTAAAAACAAAAACAGTAATTTTGGCAGCGTTATTTTTATTCGTTTATGTAGGTACGGAAGTTTCTATTGGTAACTGGGCTTACAGCGTGCAGAGCATTAGCCGAGGTACACCGCAAATATTAGCAGGCTATAGCATCAGTGCCTATTGGATGGGACTGACTCTAGGACGTTTGGGAACCGGGCGTGCAATTCAGCAATTAGGTGCAGTTCGTACCCTTAATGCTTGCTTGATACTGTTAATGTTGGGTTTATTGGCTTGGTGGTTGTTACCCGAACAGTTGCTTAGCTTACCATTAATTGGTCTTGCTCTTGGTCCAGTTTTTCCAGTTACAATTTGGCTGATGCCGCAAAGAGTTCCTGGTGGTATAGTACCAGCGGCGATTGGTTTTATGACGAGTGTTGCCAGTTTGGGTGCAGCAGCCATTCCGTCAGCAGTAGGGTGGGTTGCAGCTCGTATCAGCTTGGAGATAATTCCAGTTTTGATGATTCCTTTGGCAATCTTAATGGCGATTTTAAATAATTTGTTGTCTCACGCAGAGGCGCAGAGGCGCAGAGAAAACTACTAATAAACTAAAGCTATATGCAAAATGGAAACAAAAAACGTACACAATGTTTGCTGTAGATAACCTGCCATTTGCTTTGTCACGACCGCCCGTGCTATCCAGTCGAGATGCAGGATGGGAGTATATACAGTTGGGATTGTATCGACAGCCGCCCTGCGAAATTCCCAAACATTGTTCACCGTATCATATTATCTGCATTAACCTCGGCAATGCCGTTACTTTAGAGCAATGTGTGGATGGTTCGACTGAAGTATTTCGTTCTATCTGGGGAAACATGTGTTTCTATCGTGCCGATTTATGGCAGGCATTTCAATGGGATAGAGAAACAGAATTTTTGCAACTTTACTTAGAGCCAGGGTTTTTGCAGCAAGTTAGTGCAGAACTTGGGCAGCACAATTGTTTTGAAAGGATACCGTCACTAACTCGTTCCGATCAGCTTGTGCTTCAGATTGCATTAGCAATGAAAAGTTCTTTAGAAGATGGAAGCGCGTGTAAATTGTATGCCGATTCTATGGCACACAGCCTAGCAGTTCATTTGTTAAGTCGCTGTTCGGAATGTCTACCCAGCGCTAGCAAAACGGTGGGACGACTTTCTCAAAAACAAATTCGACAAGTAATAGAATACATTTGTACTAATTTGCAGTCAAACTTAAGCTTGTCGGAGTTGGCAGGTTGCGCAGCGCTCAGTCCATATCACTTTGCAAGGTTATTTAAACAAGCAACAGGCATGACACCCCATCAATACGTGATTTATCAACGTGTAGAACAAGCAAAAGAATTACTTAGACAACGAGAATTATCTGTTACAGAAGTAGCTTTGGTTTGCGGTTTTGCCCATCAAGGACACCTCAGCCAACACTTCAAGCGCATTGTGGGACTTTCCCCTAAAGCCTTTAGGGAAAATTGCTAGCAAAAAACCGCAAGAATGCGATCGCAACAGCAAGAATTGGTACGACAAGGCCCTTTGATTTCAGTAAATTCAGTATATTCTGAAAAACAAGGAGGTCGAACGATGTCGCATGTTTTGCATATAGATTCCAGCTATAGTGGCAGTCGTTCTGCATCGCGATTGCTTTGCCAGGAATTTATGAGTGCATGGAAGGAACGTTATCCTGAAGATTCCATCAGATATCGGGATTTAGCACTACAGCCAGTTCCTTACATCAATGAAAAGTGGGTAACAGCAATGGATTTGCTGCCAAATGACTACACCCTAGAGCAACGGGAAGCTATGAAGGAATCCGAGAATATTCTCGCGCAGTTCTTAGAAGCTGACCGATATGTTTTTGGCATCCCGATGTATGGGTTTAATGTTCCTGCTGTGTTCAAGGCATATATTGAGCATCTGATCCGGCCGGGGCGCACTTATACGATTGATGATAGCGGACTGCGAGGGCTAGTTGGGCAGGGAAAAAAGATGCTCATTATTACCAGTCGTGGTGGAGACTACAGCTCAAATTCTCCGTTTGCAGCTTTTGATTTTCACGAACCTTACTTACGAACTATTTTTGGTTCCTTTGGTATTGCGGATATAAAATTCATCTACGCGAACAATCTGACGTTGGGCGATCGCGAACAGTCAATTTCTAACGCTAAGAAATCAATTCGCCAGATAATTCAACATTGGTGATCCCGTGTGTTGCGTTCAAAAGCTGTGGTAACTTGCTCACGCAAAGGCGAGGCAGCGCGTTGCGGGGGTTTCCCCCGTTGTAGCGACTGCCGTCGCAAAGGCGCAAAGAAGAACTCTGCGCCTCTGCGCGACGGACACTTTCCTCAAGTCGGGAAACCCTTCCTGTGGAAGTGTCCTCCTCTGCGTGAGCATATTTTTTTATACTTCACACCTTGCGGCAACTAAGGTTAAAGCCACAATCGGGGCTGTTACCGCTCTCAAAATGCGCTTTCCCAGAGAAACTGGCTGAAATCCTGCATTAATAGCACTTGCGATTTCTTTTTCTGTCCATCCACCCTCCGGGCCTGTGGCAATTACTATAGTTTTTTGTTCTTGTTTATGTAAACAATTTAATAAGTGAGGATAGTTTCCACGAGCCTCACAGATATATTTCTGTTCGCTTGCAATTGACAAACTACTGCTAAAGGAAACTGGTTCTAAAACTACAGGGACTATGGCGCGTTCTGATTGTTCCGCTGCTTCTTTGGCAATCCGCCGCCAGCGTTCGAGTTTTTGAGGACTGGGATTTACTAAGGTGCGATCGCTCACTACTGGGGCAATACTAGCTACTCCTAATTCCGTAGAAATTCGTACTACTTCATCAAATCCATTCCCTTTCGGTAATGCTACCATCAAGGTAATTGCTATCGGTAGCTCGGTTTCTACAGTAAGTGGTTGTAAAATTTGTGCTTCTGCTCCTGCTAGCTGCGCTAACCACCATTTACCCATACCGTCCATTGCAATAAAGCGATCGCCTTCCTGTAACCGCAACACGCGATAGAGATAATGCTGTTGTTCGGATGTGAGTATTATCTGTTCTTGTTGGAGTTGGGAGGATGCGATCGCTATTCTTTGTAGTTGAGCCATGTTATTTTCGGCGTTGCTAGATGCATAAATAACTAGATGTGTTTCCGGAGGGAGCATCCCAATTTTGACAAAATACTTGTTAAAGAATTTTCCCAGTCCTCTTGTAGAGGACTTTAGCTTTCAGCCAGGGACTTACAGTCCCTGGCTGGCTGGCTGGCTGGCTATTCATGCAAAATTGGGATGCTCCCTTTCCGGAAGAAGGTTCGATGCAGTTGAAATATGAGCATAATGTTATTAACAACACACTTAAGTAAAGTTAATTATACTTTTTAGTAATTTGAGTAAATTTACTCTTGACAAGTAGAGAAAAAATTATATTTTTGGCAAGTATTAGTTAGACAAAAACATTGAGAAGTAATTTAGCTGATGGAGTAATTCTGGATGTGCAACCAGAGCCAGTTGAAAATTTTATTTTTGACAGCTGACCCCATTGATATTACTAGACTTCGTTTACAAGAGGAGTTGCGAAAAATTGAAGAAAAGTTACAGCTAGCGAACCTGCGAGAAAGATTTCTGCTAGATTACAGATTTTCTGCACGTCCGGGAGATATTAGCCAAGCAATACTGAATTTTGCGCCTGATATTGTACATTTTTCTGGTCATGGCACAAATATTGGTGAACTATGCTTTGAGAATGAATCAGGGAAGATGCAGGTTGTAACATCCCAGGCTTTGGCTGCATTTTTTGAACAGGTAGCAGATGAAGTTCAGTGTGTAGTTCTCAATGCTTGTTATTCAGACATTCAAGCAAAAGCTATTGCTCAGCATATCCCTTTTGTAATTGGTATGAATAAAGCGATTGGGGATAAAGCTGCGATCGCTTTTGCAGTTGGTTTTTACAAAGCGCTGGGAGCAAATCGCTCAATAGAGAAGGCTTATAAGTTTGGTTGTGTGGAGATTCAACTTGAAGGTATTCCAGAAGAGTTAACTCCTGTTTTGCGTAAAAAAGCAAACCACTCTCCCGCCGTTTTTTATTTAGATCGTCCTGAAATCGAAAAACGTTGTTATCAAGAGATTAAACAGCCTGGTTCCCTCATTAGGATTAAAGCGCCTGAGAATATGGGAAAAACATGGCTGATGAATCGCATAGTCGATTATGCCAGAGTTAATGGCTATAAAACAGTAACCTTAAGCTGTAACATTTTAATAGATGGAACAGTTGCTAATAATATCCAAACATTCTTGCGTTCATTCTGCATTGCTGTTGGTAATGAAATAGGATTATCTAATCAGTTAAATCAACATTGGGAAAGCGAAGTTACTTGTATTCTTAATAGTACAAATTACTTTCAAAAATACTTATTAACAAACATTACTAATCCTTTGGTGTTAGCTTTAAATGACGTGGATATTGTTTTTGAAAAATCTGCGATCGCCAATGATTTTTGTAATATGCTGCGAATTTGGTACGATAGAGCATACCGTGGTGATGCAGCAAGCGATATTTGGAAAAAACTTCGTTTAATAATAGTCCACTCCACCGAAGTTTATACTTCACTAAATATCAATAGTTCACCACTAGAAGGTGTTGGATTAGTAGTAGATTTGCCAGAATTAACTAAGGAGCAAGTGCAACGTCTTGTTCAACTGAGTGAACTGAATTTAACAAGACCGCAAATAAACAAATTAATGGACTTGCTAAATGGGCATCCAATGTTAGTAAGAACGGCTTGTGATTACATTCATCTTCATAGTAGCTTGAATAAATTTTTGAAAATTGCACCGACTTTAGAAGGTCCATACCGTGGTCATCTGCTTGAACTTTTAAATCGACTCAACAATTCTCCAGATTTAAAATCAGCATTTCGTCTAGTCGTCAACTCAGGTAATCCAATTAGGTTAGATGCAAATATTGCCAGGTCTCTGCAACGTTTGGGACTTGTAAAGCTAGAAGGTAATCTAGTTAAAACTCGTTGCGAATTATATAGACATTTTTTCTGTGAACTGCTTTAAAACTCAAAAGGAAATCAAAAATGGCTAGACAAAATATATATTATAAAGTCGGTGGTTATTTAGAACATGATAATCCTAGTTATATAGAGCGTTCAGCAGATAGAGAACTTTACGAAGAACTAATAGCTGGAAAATTTTGTTACGTATTTAACTCCCGACAAATGGGCAAAACTAGCTTGCAAGTGCGAGTTATAAAAAAACTAGAAAATGAAGGATATAGATGTGTTTCAATAGATCCTGGCGGAATTGGCACTACAGGAGTTACTCGGCAGGAATGGTATCGTTCTATAATTGAAGAATTAGCCAATGCATTTCATTTACAGCCAGAACATTTATCACAATTTTGGCAAGAAAACAAAGATTTAACACCCTTACTACAATTAAATTATTTTTTTGAAAAATTATTACTCCAAGAAATTGAGGAAAATATTGTTATTTTTATCGATGAAATCGATAATGTCCTCAGTTTAAAATTTCCTGCGGATGATTTTTTTATTTTCATCCGTTACTGCTATAATCAACGCGCTAGTAAACCAGACTATAAACGCCTTACTTTTGCACTGCTAGGTGTTGCTACCCCATCTAAATTAATTCAAAATACAGAACGCACACCTTTTAATATTGGTTATGCTATTCAACTAACTCCTTTTTCCTTGAAGGAAGCGAAACATCTAGCTCAAGGATTAGAACGCAAAATTAATAATGCTGAAATTGCTGAATACACTGTACAGGAGATATTCAGATGGACGGGAGGACAGCCATTTTTAACTCAAAAATTATGTCAGATGGTTGTGGAGAGTGAAGAGGAAATACCTGTTAACAAAAATGAAGTTAGCAAGTGGATAGATACAATTGTTTATGCAAATGTTATTATTAATTGGGAAGAACAAGATAACCCCCAACATTTTAGCACAATTCGTAACCGAATTATTAACAGTAAAGAACCTCTTGTTAAAATCTTAAAACCCTACTTAAAAATCCTACAGTACGAAAATGTAAAGACAGATGGCAGTATCGAACAAAGCGAACTAATTTTATCAGGATTAGTTTTAGAAAAAAATGGAAATTTAGAAATTTATAATCTACTTTATCAAAATATATTTGATTCCAAATGGGTTGCGGAAATGCTAGCTGATACCAAACCCTATGAGGAAAATTTACAAGGCTGGTTATCTTCTAACCAAGATAAAACTTGGCTATTGCATGGGCAAATATTAAGGAAGGCTATGCAATGGAGTGCTGATAAAATTTTGACAATAGAAGATTATCAATTTTTAAATGCCAGTCAAGAATCTGAAATAGTAAATAAAGAATTAGAAATAAAAAAATCTAAACGATTTCAAAAGTTGATTGCAGGAATAGCAGTGATTGCAAGCATTGCAAGTGTGGCGATCGCATTACAATTAAAAGAAAAAATTCAATGCATGTATCCCTATGTTTGTGAACGAAGTTTATTTAGTCAAGGCGATAACTCTTTCTTTCTTGGTAATGGTAATTATTATTTAAGACAGGGAGTTGAAACTTTTAAGAGAGGACTGGAGTTAAATAAAAACTTAAATCAAAAAGAGCTTTATGAAAAAGCAATTTATTTATTTGAAAAAGCAAAAAAAACTGATAGGACTGATCCCGAAGCAGAAATTTACTATAATAATGCACTAGCTCAAAAAAAGGGTAATTATCTCACACTAGCAGTTGCTGTACCTATAAATGAAATAAATGCCAGAAGAGACTTAGCCAGAGAAACATTAAGAGGTGTTGCACAAGCACAATCTGAATTTAATCAACAGCAAGAGTCGAATGATCCATTATTAAACATAGTGATTGCAGATGATCATGGTGATCCAGAATACGCTAAAAAAGTTGCCAAAGAGTTGATTAAAGATAAAAGAGTTTTAGGAGTAATTGGACATAGTGCTAGCTCTATTAGTTATGCTGTGGTAGGTGAGTATAGTAATGCTGGTTTAGTAATGATTTCCCCCAGTAGCAGTAGCACAAAATTAAGTTGGGAAGAATTGAAAAAAGATGACAAAGTTGTATATAAAAACAAAGTTTTCTACAGAGCAACTTCTTCAGATATTAAAATTGGAGAAACAATGGCTCAATATGTCATAAAAAAACACATCAAAAAAATTGTAGTTTTTCATAAGGAGGGAGATACTTCTAGTGAAAGTATAAAGACACAATTTAAAAAATTTTTTGAAAATAAACAAGCAGGTAGAAGGGTAGTACTTGTTAAAGATTTAGCATCTATATACCTAGACGCATCTAATGAAGCTGATCATATTTTCGATCAGCAAGCAGATGGAGTTGTATTTTTACCTAGTTTGGATCTAGTTTCTACAATAATTGAAATCTTGCGTGAGATCAAAAAAGATAAAAGAAAGCTACCTCCAAATTTCAAGATAATAACAGCAACCGGATTATATAGCGCAGATTTTATTAAACAAGGTAAAGATGCTCTTGAAGGCTTAGTTTTGGCTACTACCTGGTTTGCTGGAGATCCCGATCCTAATGTTAAAACTTTTGCTGATAAAGTTTGTAGTAGATGGGAAGAGGGTATTACTTCGCGAACTGCTGCTGCTTATGATGCAACTAAGGCTCTTATCAAAGCTATGTCCGATTCCAAAAATCCGCCAACTCGAGAAACTGTACTAGCACAACTCAAAGATGTCCGACTTTCAGCAACTGAAACTTCAGGATATCCACTCCAATTCCAAAATGGTGAGCTTCATAATCCACAAAATTTTCTCATTCAAATAGTTAAAAATCGCAGCGATACCAAAAATAACACCGATCCCAAGTATCCATGTAAGAGTTTTGAAGAAAGTGGATTTCATTTGGAACTTGTGAAGTAAAATTAGTTCTCCTTTTCTAACTGTGCATTCTCTACGCCTCTGTGGTTAAAGAAATAGTTATTAAACCGCAGAGACGCTGAGAACACAGAGAAAAAAGATGAGAATTTGGGCGTTGCTGAATAAAGGGATGAAATTGAAAAATCAAGAATTCTAAACTCTCACTCTCTGCGCCTCTGCGTCTCTGCGTGAGGTAAATTCATACTCTTAATCAGCAACGCCAGAATTTGGCGTTATTCCACCTTGAGGTAAAGCTTTAACGCCTCATTCACCAATTCCGTCATCGACTTACCTTGGCGATCAGCGGCTTCCTTCAGCACAGCATACATATCATCCCTAACGCTGATCCGATGACGTGCTTTCTTAGAAGCAGTAGTAGTATTTTCTATTGCCACTACCTGACGCTGACTCTCTTCTGTAATTGGTGCGGTGGTAGAGTCTGCCATCGTCTCTACCAATCCATCGCTATCGTCTGTAATTTCTGCTGAAGCAACGGTTTGCGATTCGTAATTAGCGGCAAACTCACGGATGGCATCAAAACCAACGCGATCGCAAAAATCACCAAAACTTTCTTCAGATTGCCTTGAGTGCTTAAAGTAGGCAAAAATCGGCTCTAGCTGGGTTTCTAAGTCATTATGGTGCAGCCGTTCCATGTAAGGTAACGCTAGCCGAGTTTGATTTGCTGAACCACCCAACCACACTTGGTAACTTTCGGGAGCGCTACCCACAAAGCCAAGCTCTGCCATATACGGACGAGCGCAACCATTAGGGCATCCAGTCATTCTTACCACAAAATGTTCGTTTTGTAAACCCAATTTATCTAATAAAGTGTGAATACGCTCTAAAATTCCCGGTATTGCCCGTTCTGATTCGGTAATTGCCAAACCGCAGGTAGGTAATGCGGGGCAAGCCATGGCGTAGCGTGTCATTTGGTCAATGTCACCAGGATTGGTAACAACGCCACGATTGTTAAGAATTTTTTCAATCGCTTGCTTGTTTTTGGGTTCGATGTCGTAGAAAATGACGTTGTGGTTAGGTGTAAGGCGGATAGGCAAGTTATATTGCTCAACGATTTCTCGCAAAGCGGTTTTCAGTTGTAAATCGCCTTCGTCTTTGATGCGACCATTGTCAATGGAAATACCCAAGAATAATTTGCCATCGCCTTGTTCGTTCCAACCGAGGAAATCTTGATATTTCCACTCTGGCAGTGATTTAAAGGCTGCCAATGGTTTGCCAAAGTATTCCTCAACCATCGACCGGAACTTATCCACACCCCAATCATTGATTAAGTATTTTAATCTAGCGTGACGGCGGTCAGTGCGATCGCCATAATCTCTTTGGGTAGCAACTATGGCTTTCACTAAGTTGTAAACATCTTCCTTCGCCACATAACAAATCGGATCTGCCATTCTGGCGAAAGTTTCTTCTTTATTGTGCGTCCGTCCTAAACCACCACCGGCAAAGACATTAAATCCTTCTAATTCTCCCTTATTGTTAGTAATTACCACTAACGTGAGGTCTTGGGTATACAAATCAATCGAATTATCACCCGGAACGGTTACACAAGCTTTGAACTTGCGCGGCATATAGTAAGTGCCGTAAATAGGTTCTTCCTTGTCGTGGAAAATAGTCCCAGTTCCGTTTTGCTGTCTTGCTGCCTTTACTGTTGGGTTTTCTTCGGCACTAATTGCCTTTTCGCCATCTAGCCAAATCTCGTAATATGCGCCAGTTTGCGGTGTCAACAACTCCGCGATATTATTCGCATATTCCCAGGCATACTCATATTCTGGCTTGTTTTTGAAGGGAGCCGGAGGAGCCATAACGTTACGGTTTAAATCGCCGCACGCTCCCAGTGTCGAACCCATATTTTTGATGATAGTGGCAATTGCTGCCTTGAGATTTTTCTTTAAAATCCCGTGTAGCTGAAATCCTTGCCGAGTGGTGGCACGCAAGGTATGATTGCCGTATTCATCGGCTAGCTGATCTAAAATCAAATAAAGCTGCGGCGGCACATAACCACCAGGATTCTTCGTCCGCAGCATAAACTGATAATCTTTCTCCTGTCCTTTGACGCGATTATCACGGTTATCCTGCTGATAAGAACCGTGAAACTTAAGGATTTGTACCGCATCTTCACTAAAATGCGTCGTATCCTCTAATATTTCCGTGGCGACGGGTTCACGCAAAAAATTGCTGCGTTCCTTGATTCCCTCTACTTTAGAAGGCTTGCGGCTGGTAGTCGGAGGAGGAGCGGATTTAACCATTGCAGTAGTTATAGTATTCTCAATAAGGCATCGGTGAGCGCCGAAGCATGGATTTAGCAGCACCCATTCGGCTAATATATTCCCGGTAATCCGGTCGGAATTTAGAAGAATTAATTTGATTTTAACACGACAAAAAGCTGGGTTTGTCAAGGATGCAACACTTAACAAACCCAGCAATATTACATATAAGTTATCAGTTATTAGTTACGTTTTAGCATTTCTTTGGCAAATTGCAATGATTGGGGAGTGGGGAGTGGGCATTGGGCATTGGGCATTGGGCATTGGGCATTGGGCATTGGGCATTGGGCATGGGGAAAATCCAATGACTATTGACTAATGACTAATGACTAATGACTAAACGGATACTGTTGGCGAATTCAATGTAGGGTGGGCAGTGCCCACCCTACAAATTGAGTTTTTCAGCAATTCGCCAACAGTATCATAAACGTGAAAAATGTGAAAAGATTGATTTTTGGTATTGGTGCAAGATATCAGTCAGTCTACTTTAGTAGACTTTTGCTATTAGCCCAGAACTTATAGTTCTGGGCGGACTTTTGCTCAGGCGATTAATAAAAGCTCTACTTGAAGCGATACCCCACGCCACCATTGATGCTAACAGCTGAGGCAGGGCTATTTTGGTAAGCATCAATTCCCACCGTGGCGTTACTGTAAATGAGGAAGTTTCTACCAACTTCAGATTCAACTCCAGCCACTACCGCGACTCCATCTTTATTACCACTTGGAGTAGGTTTGCCATCTTTCTCTACAAATTGATAACCAGCACCGACATAAAGGTTAGTGCCTTTAGCAATAGGTACATCAGCCGTAATATGAGGGATGATAGCGCTCGTCTCATCACTAAAGTTAATTTGACCGCGAGTAGAGAAAGGAGTATTTCCCACTTTCAATCTACCTGTAATGTTACCGCCAAAAGTTGCAGCATCACCAGTTTGTCCACCGTTGGTAACGCCAGCAGCAACACCAGCACCAACATAGCTAGCATTAGTACCTTTTGTGGGAACAGATTGAGCAGAAGCAGCACCAGCAAAAGAGACAAGACGAGCAACTACTAAAGAAGATAATGCAGAAATTGTCACAAAACTTTTGAGAAAGCGTTGCATAATTTTTACCAATTTTTGTAGGAATTGCTTTTACATTCAATGTCGAAAATCTAACCAAAAGGTTCCATATTTTTTTGAAAAGTTACTGAATAATTACCCTTATTTATAGGAACTTACTCAAAAAGCTTTTTCCGTGTTACCTTCTAGATAAGCTTTTATAACTACAGGTATATTTCCCTTAATCCGCTTTCTTGAACCATTAAATAGACACTTCTTTTACTGGCACATTTATTAAGAATAAAAGTTAGTTCAATTGGGTGAAGGAACAAATTTTATTCAATTTCCGTCTAATATTTTTTATCACAAAAAGAAACGGCATAGATAGAACAAATATATAAAGTTAATTTTTGACAAGTTGAATGGAGATATAATGCCAACCACTGCAAAAACCTTATCTGGTTTAATGGGTTTATGTGTGGGAGATGCTTTGGGTGTACCGGTGGAATTCACTAGCCGTGCTGAAAGAGTAAAATCTCCAGTAACATCTATGCAAGGCTATGGTACATGGAATCAACCACCAGGAACTTGGTCTGATGACAGTTCCCTTACATTTTGCTTAGTAGAATGTCTTTGTAATGGGTTTTCGTTGGAGGCGATCGCTAATTCTTTTTGGCGCTGGTACAGTGAAGGTTATTGGACTCCCCACGGTGAAGTATTTGATATTGGTAACACCACGTTTTTAGCGCTAATGAATTGGCGACAGGGAACACCACCTATACAAGCAGGTGGAACCAGTGAAATGAGTAATGGTAATGGTTCTTTGATGAGAATTTTACCAATGGCTTATTGTTATAAAAGTTTAACCTTTCCAGAATTGATAGAGCGATCGCATCAAGTTTCCTGTATTACCCACGCTCATTTAAGGTCACAAATGGCTTGTGGCATCTATATTAGTATTGCAGTTTCTCTGCTTGAAGGTGCGAATCCGCAAACTGCTTATATTAACGGTTTAGAAAACATAAGTAAAATTTACTATGCATCCGAGGAGTATGCCTTAGAAATACGCCATTTTAATAGAGTATTCAGTGGTAAAATTGCCAATTTACCAGTAGAGAAAATTAGTTCTAACGGTTATGTTATTGATACGCTGGAGGCGTCATTGTGGTGTTTGTTAAATAGTTCATCCTACGCCGAAGCGGTACTGAAAGCAGTCAATTTAGGCGGAGATACAGATACTACCGCCGCCGTTACAGGTGGGTTAGCGGGAATTTATTATGGTGTAGAGAATATTCCCCAAGAATGGATTGAGCAAATTGTTCGCAAACAGGACATTATCGATTTAGCAACACGTTTTGAAAGAGAGTTAGGAGTTATGAGTTAGGAGTTAGGAGTAGAGAGGAAAAATTCAATACTTCGCGCCTTTTAATATTTAAGTTTAGTCTAGAACCCCACCCCGGCTTTGGCTTACGCCAAAACCGCCCCTCCCCGCACGCGGGGAGGGGTTGGGGGTGGGGTTCTACGCATTTAACTAGTAATAACTCAATTAAACGAACTTAATATAACTCCTAACTCTTAACTCCTCACTCCTAACTCCGCGCCTCCTAACTCCTAACTTGTTCCGAAATCCACTGAAAGTAGAGTTCAGAACCGGCAACAATTGGTAAAGCAATTATTTCCGGTATTTGGTAGGAATGAAGTTCGCGAATTTTGGCTTCTAATTGAGGAAATAAACTCAAGTCAGTTTTAATAAATAACTGCCATTCTTGCTCTTTATGTACTTCCCCTTGCCAAGTGTAAACTGAGCGGATCGGGAAAAAATTCACACAAGCTGCAAGTTGAGCGTCTACAAGGGCAGAAGCGATCGCCTCTGCCTCTTCCGGAGACGCTGCTGTTACCATTACTACTCCATATCTAGTATAATCACCCATAAAATTATTGAATAATTAAAAATTATGAGTCATTTGTCATTTGTCCTTTGTCCTTTGTCCTTTGTCATTTGTCCTTTGTCCTTTGTCCTTTGTCATTGCACCAATGACTAATGACTAATGACTAATGACTAATGACTAATGACTAAACACTAGACAAGGAGTAAACTTGACCATCAATTAACAGTCGGGTGATACCCTTGGCTTGTAGATGGTAACGAGCCTTGTGCAGCATTTTGCTATCGGGAATTTTAATCACGCGATCGCGTTTGGTAGAAAAGCGCTTTGCCACTCTATGGTTATCAAACACTGGCAAAGTTCTTTCTTGGGTTTCCGGACTGGGTATGTATCCCAAATCACCAAACTCCCTCAGTGGTCGAGTGATTAATTCTGAGGAACGATCTATCACCAAATAGCACGTTCTGGGTAAACTCGCTGCTGCTAGTGGCAATACTTGCACAAAAGCATCACCACTTCTGACTCTTCTAACTAAACGTGGTGCTTCTTCAAATTCTTCTTCATCCTCAAAGTCATCTTCCTCATCGAAATCATCTTCAAGGTCATCATCTAAATCTTCCAACTCATCGGACTCATCCAACAAGTCTTCGCCCAACATTTCCGCTATTACTTTGGCGTCTGGGCGTCTATCCTCCATCAACGGACTAGGAATATTTGTTACTTCCTGAGTTTTGGGTAAAAGTTCTAGTTGTTCTGCTATTGGTGCAGTTGTGTCCTCCGGCGCTGAGGAGCGACGTTTTACCCGCCTGACTTGAGGTGTTGGCTTGCTAGCAGTCACAGGAGAAGGAGGAGTAGGAGTAGGTTCTTCCTCCTGTTTATCCTCACCAGAAGAAACTCGCCGCACCCGTTTGCGAGGAGAACTTGGCTCAACAGCAGTTATAGGAGGAGGAGCAGGAGCAGGTTCTTCCTCTAAAACTGGTTCCTTTTCCTCTTCTTTTTGCTGTTGAGCTTCTTCGAGTCCCGACAGAGTAAACAGAGGCGGTGTGTCATAGCTTACCTGTGCCCTTCCTTCAGGAGTTCTAGCAGCACGCTTTAAAGAAACGAGGTATTCATACTCGTCTTCTGGCAAAGTACTTTTGAGTAAACGGCTAATTGTCGAGTTACTCACGTCATAGCGTTCCGCCAAAGTAGAAGTCGTTTCGGCGGTTTGACGATATAATTGCAGGATTTCTTGTTTATCAGATTCTGTTAGTTTTCTCACGGTAGATACCAAACAAAATTTTTTAACTACGTTTTCTTGAGCGTTCCCGCCGCGATCGGTTTAATGATGCGTCATATTCTAAGACTGCGCCCATACCAAATAACACTCCACTCCACACCCAAAATACTTCAAGTATCTCTCCACTTTGATAATTAGGAATCCAATTCGTGGCGTATTTAAACCACATATCTGCAATGTAGAGCGAAAATGCGGCAGCTGCAATCATACGCCAAGAAAGAGAAACACGTCCGCCCCAAAAAGCTAGTAGTAGAGTGGTAGCAATAATTAACAGCAATACGTCACTGACTACGTAAAACCAATTCAAAGCCGAAGCTATAGTTTCCAATTCTGGGGCTATCCCAGTTGTAGCTGTTGCTTCTGGCTGATTAGAAATCAACCATGCTAAAGCACTACCAAAGGCAGCAATTGCCAATACTATTATCCATTGCCATGTTTCCAAATTCAGTCGCCTCGAAGCCACAGCTAAAATCATACCTACGCCTAGCAAAAAATATGTTATTACAAAAAATATGTCACCTACTGAAGGAAAAGGTTCTTCTTTTAAGACTATTTCCGTATAACCAAAAAATATCCCCCCTAGGAAATAAGAAAGCATACCAATACCAATAGCTAGCCAAACTTGCCGTCCACTAACAATTTGTGGACTGCGCCAATTCCTCAAGCATAAAATACCAGCACCCAGGTAAGCTAGCGCTTCAAAAATATTTGTTCCAAGGACGTACCAATCAGCACGTCTTTCTGCACCATCTGTTCCAGGAATTTTGGCACTAAATAGCAAAAAATACAATAATGCCAATACACCCCAGCCAATGCCAGCCAAGATGATGTTTTGCGTGGTAAATAAAGATTGAGGACGGTGTGACTTGTTGTAAGCGCTACTCATAGGACTTGACTGTGTTAATGCATCCTGACAGTGTTTTTGCTCGTTCAAGCTGGATATAAGAGCCGAATGACAAGGGTTTGGTCTATTCAACTGCTTAGCGGTACAGACTTCCGTGTTCATAAACACTGATATACGTTAATGCCACAGTTTACTCAGTGGAGACTGATTTAGCCAACTGATGAATAGCGATCGCTCTCCTTCAGGCATATCTTGTAACTTATCCACCACTGGATGGGCAAAGTTAGTATTGCCAAAATAGGCTTTTCCCAATCGGTGCAGTTCTTGCAAGAGGGTAATAACATGGTGTTCTTGCCAATTTAATACTTGGGCTGTCAGTGGATCTATACTTAACAAATTTTTGACCGCTTGTGGCGATGATATTTCGGGAAATTGCCATTGCTGAAATACCTCCGCAATTTCTTTTTGAAATAACGCTGCTTGCCTAGCACCCAAAAAGTCTTCAATATCCATATACACGGCTTGCAGCAGCATAATACTAGCTTGAGCAAAAATACCGATTTTACTATGGCTACCCGTGTCACTACTGAGTTGATCTAAACGAATTTTACCCCAAACGCTGAAACGTTCTGGTTCCTCGAGCAAAACACAAGCTTTGCCTCGGTTATCGGTTAAATCTCTCCATAAGGCTTTGGCTTCTTCTTCTTGACTAGCTTTGAAAACACTAATTAATCTAAAGGTTTGCCCCTGATAATGGAGAATTGGCACCTGCTGATCCCGTTTTGGGTGCTGAATGGTCGATATTTCAACATCCTGCCTTTTAAGAATAAACATGACACTGGCAAATCACTCCTCACAGGGGCTTTCTGTAATATGGGAGATATCATAACTCTATTGGGGCGGGGTACGCCTCTGGTTGTTTCAAGGGTGCGTGCGCGTAGGGCGTATATGCCTTGAAAAACCTATTAACTATACAAATATAGCTAACCAAGACCGGATTTTTTTGGTTTTGAGTGTACGTCAAGTAACTCGCGACTTGAATTTTAGCCTCACCACAGAGAAATCTGCAATTAGAGATTGAATTATTATGGGGAAACAGGTATAATGTCTAAGTAGGTTTTAGCGAAAACCTCTTTTTGACATGGGCGCGTAGCTCAGCCGGATAGAGCCACAGATTTCTAATCTGTTGGTCGCAGGTTCGAGTCCTGCCGCGCTCGTTTTAACTAAGAGAAGCCGTGAAAGAAATTTCCGGCTAAAAGCGCGCATTCGGTTAAAAACCGACGGTCGATGAGTTTTAACTGACATTTTATACTAGTCGCAGTCATCGGGAGGCTCTGCCTCTCTACTATTGCATAGGCGTGCAAGATATAAAATTGGGTTTGTAAAGACGCTTCAAACACTGCGAATATGAGACGGGTGAGGACATCTATCCCACAAGCAAATTCGGGATATTTTTTATTTGCAAGTCCCATCGTAGCGTTTTTTAACGCAGAGGAGCGCAGAGGAAGCGCAGAGGAACGCAGAGTTTTTGTGAATTTTATTCGTTACAAATTTGCAATTTTGTATTAAGAAAACTTACTGGAAAATAAAATAATAATTAAAAAACTTCCAAAGCGATAAGATTCAGCGAAAATGTGACAAAATTTCCTGTAGTCAAACTTGGTTTTTATTAATTTAATTCCCAGGAGTTTTCAAAATGCCAATGACCCTAATTAAGGGCAACTTTAGAGTAATTAAAGCTGCTCCTGATGGTGATTCTATCCGCTTTTATCCTCATAACCCTGAGAATTGGAAAAAATTGCCTACACGAGTTAAAACTAACTATTCAGGAGGCGCACAGTTACGCTTAGATAGTATCGATGCTTTAGAAACACATTACAATGCTAGAGTTGGTAGTTTAAGTACACAACACCAACCTTTAGAATATGCTCATGCAGCAGCTAACGAACTTTTGAAATTCTTGGGATTTAAGAAAGTTACTCGTAATTCTAATGAAGTGGTTACTGATTCAGAACCAGAAGAAGTACCTGGTTTCATCCTTACCCGCTTTGCAGATGCTTATGGTAGAAGTGTCGCTTTTGCTTTCAAAGGTAATTCTGAAGAAGAGGACGGTAGTAGCGTCTTTTTTGATAAATCTCTACTGAAAAAAAGCGCAAATTATCATCTTATATTAAAAGGGCTTGTTTATCCAACCTTTTATTCTAAATTATATCCTGACATCCGCAAACAATTAACTCTTGCAGCAGAAAAAAGTCGTGAAGAGAAAAAAGGTTTGTGGGAGTCAGACAAGACTAATAAAGGTTTTGTTTTAGAGTCTTTAGAAACAATTACTGAAGAAGTTGTTATTTTACCCAAGCTATTTCGCCGACTGCTTAGTTATCTTGCTATTAATGATGGTAGTGTGTCTTTAGCCGGATTTTCAGAATATCTTGAATCTCTTGACGACAGATTGATAATTCTCCCTGAAGGCCAAGTTACAGGATTTGATTTTGTCGTGAAAGTTGATGGTCAAAATATCAAGTTAAGTTATCAACCTGAAGATTTGGTGTTCATGGAAAAATAAATTAAAATCTCACGCAAAGGCGCTAAGACGCTAAGAAAATTACTTTGCGTCTTTGCGTCTTTGCGTGAGGCTAAACTTTCATATCCAAAGTACGTACTAAGAAAGCCCATTTATCTGCTGCTTCCTCGATAATCTTAGCGGTAGGTTTACCCGCACCATGTCCCGCTTTAGTTTCAATTCTAATTAATACTGGTGCATTACCAGCGTGAGCGGCTTGCAAAGCAGCAGCAAATTTGAAACTATGTGCTGGTACAACGCGATCGTCGTGATCTGCTGTTGTAATTAACGTTGCTGGGTAAGCTGTACCTGGTTTGAGGTTATGCAATGGCGAGTAAGCATAAAGTGTTTTGAACTCTTCTGGATCATCGGGCGATCCATATTCGGAAGTCCAAGCCCAGCCGATGGTAAATTTGTGGAAGCGCAACATATCCATCACGCCTACTGCTGGTAAAGCTGCACCAAACAATTCTGGACGCTGAGTCATGCAAGCACCAACCAATAATCCGCCGTTACTTCCACCTGCGATCGCAAGTTTTGCAGATTTAGTATATTTATTAGCAATTAACCACTCAGCAGCGGCAATAAAATCATCAAAAACATTCTGTTTTTTCTGCTTCATTCCTGCTTGGTGCCACTCTTCCCCGTACTCACCTCCGCCACGTATGTTGGGAAGGGCATAAACACCACCCATTTCCATCCATACTAAGTTGCTAACAGAAAACCCAGGAGTCATAGAAGCAGCAAAACCACCATAACCATAAAGGTAAGTGGGGTTATTGCCATCCAATTTGATGCCCTTTTTATGGGTGATAAACATTGGCACCCGCGTACCATCTTTGCTGTTGTAGAAAACTTGTTTTATTTCGTAATCAGCAGGATTAAAATCCACCTTTGGCTGGCGGAAAATTTCACTTTTGCCGCTTACCATGTCGTAGCGGTAGATAGTTCCTGGGGTGGTAAAGTTAGTGAAACTATAAAAAGTTTCAGTATCATAACGTTTGCCGTTAAAGCCTCCTACTGAACCAATGCCAGGTAATTCTACCTCACGGACAAACTCACCATTGAGGTTAAATATTTTGACTTGGCTGCGAGCATCTTTGAGATAATCAGCAACAAACTGGTTATTAAGTATGCCGACACTTTCCAGAGTTTCTGCTGTTTGGGGAATGATTTCTCGGAACCCCCTCTCAATCCCCCCCTTAGCAAGGGGGGGAGAAGAAGGGGATTTTGTCGTATCAATGGCAATAACTCTTCCGCGTGGTGAATTTAAATCTGTATGGAAATAAAAGACGCTATTATCATTGTCGATAAAGCCGTAACTTGCTTCAAATTCGTTAATTAGTTCTACTACTTTTGCATCTGGATTAGTCAAATCTTTGTAGAAAACCAAATTTTTTGGATCGGTTCCCAACCACACTGAAATAATCAGATAACGTCCGTCTTCTGTGACACTACCATCAAAGCCCCATTCTTTCTGATCAGGACGATTGTAAATTAAAATGTCTTCTGATTGAGGTGTGCCTAATTTATGGTAGTAAAGCTTTTGATAATAGTTGACATCTGCTAATTTGTTTTTTTGTTTCGGCTCATCGTAGCGACTGTAGAAAAAGCCTTTATTATCATGTGTCCATGATGCACCAGAAAATTTAATCCATTTTAAGTGATCTTGTAAATCTTTGCCAGTTTCGACATCGCGTACTTTCCATTCTTGCCAGTCAGATCCAGCAGTAGATATACCGTATGCTAAAAGATTACCATCTTCGCTGATAGCTAATCCTGAAAGGGCGACGGTACCATCTTCAGAAAGTTTATTCGGATCTAGTAAAACTCTTGGTTTGTCATCAAGAGATTTAAGCGTGTAGAGAACACTTTGGTTTTGCAGTCCATCATTTTTGGAGTAAAAGTATCGGTTTCCTTCTTTAAAAGGAATGCTATATTTTTCGTAATCCCAAAGTTTTGTGAGGCGTTGTTTGATTTTTTCTCTAGCAGGAATCTGCTCAAGATAGCCAAAAGTAATTTTATTTTGCGCCTCCACCCAAGCCTTAGTTTCCTTAGAGTCGGGATCTTCTAACCAACGGTAAGGATCTGCAACTAATTTACCGTGGTAATTATCCACGCGATCGCTCTTGCGGGTAGGTGGGTAGGTTAGTCGTTTTGCAGAAGACATGGTTTGGTTTACAGAAGGTACTTTTCCATCGTACTCACCCATACCATTTTGGATTTTAGATTTTAGATTTTGGATTGTGTTATTCGTGCTTGATGCTACTTTTGATAATTTAATATCTACGTGATATTGCGGTGATCCAGGAATTTTGTTTACCGCAATAACAGGAGCCAGCGACAAACTCAAGATTAGAAATATTGTCAAAAAAGTTACCAAAAAGCGACGTGATTTCCAAAGCTTTTTGTTAGCCATACCGAGTAAATTCATCATTGCAAAATATTAAATCCTCCTACCCTTCTTCAGCAGTAAAGTTTTATTTTCTGGACGGTTTACAGATGGGAATTAGGGAAAGAACCTTACAATTTTTCTGACTTTACTTTGCTAGTGTCTAGAGTGTCTAGGAGCGATCGCATTTTAATCTGAGTGCCATTCGGCTTAATCTCAAGTTTTCAGGTTGTGAGGATAAAGTAAAAATAATACTTAAGGGAGAAAGTAACTTACAAGATAATCGCTTAATTTTTGGTAATAAGCTCTTTAATTATGGAAGGAGAGGATTTTGCACATGAATCTTCACAACAGCCGTTTTAGTAATCTGAGCAGGAGAAAACCCGAGCCACAAAAGCTAGAGGAAATGCAAGTTGACTTCAGCTTAATTTTTCAAGTCCGCCAAATAGAAGAAATCAAGCGAGGAAATGATGAACAATCTCCGACGGCGACTGAGTAATTCCTTTATAATTCGCTTTTTACTATTATTCGCCTTCGGTTGGGCGATTTTACAGCTTTTGACTTATTTTGAAACAGTAATTGTAATTTTCACATTCGCCGCGATTTTAGCAGCTTTATTGAACTACCCCATCCGCTGGTTGCAGCATTTTTTACCCCGCACAGTCGCAGTCATCTTGGTTTTCTTGGTAAGCCTCTTAATTATCATCGCCCTAGCAATCACTCTCGGTTTAGCAATACTATCTCAAGGACAACAACTAATTAATAGAGTTCTTGAAATGGGTAACTCTGTTGGTTTTTTGGTAGAACAACTAGAGGCTTTTCTTCAAACTCGCAATTTGCAAGTAAATCTGGAGGCTCTTGCCGAGCCAATCAGAAACTTTGCTTTATCAAGTATTAGTTATATTCTTAGTCTTTTAGGGTCTTCTCTGACCAATTTTATAAATTTTATTTTGATTGCAGTTGTCACTATTTTTATGTTGCTAAACGGGAAAAATGTTTGGCGTTTTGTTCTGAAAATTATACCTGAAAGGTCACGCAAACACTTTGCCGATACAGTTGAAGAGAAACTTTTAGGATTTTTTCAAGGACAATTAATTTTAATGTTATTTCTGTCAACTTCTACTTTTTTAGTTTTTATATTACTCCAAGTTCCTTTCCCCTTAGTTTTGTCCCTAATAATTGGAATTATTGATGCAGTCCCAGGAATTGGTGCAACTTTAGGAATTGGTACTGTTTTTTTTATTTTGTTAACTCAAGATGTTTTGCTTGCTTTTAAAGTCTTAGCAGCCTCAATTATACTTCAGCAAATCCAAGACAACTTCATTTCGCCGCGAGTCATGCAGAATTCAGTCAATGTTAACCCTGTAGTGACATTTTTTGCTTTATTAGTCGGTGCAAGAATTGCCGGGCTGCTAGGCATTTTTCTTGCTGTTCCAATTGCTGGTTTGATTGTCAGTTTGTTAGAAATTGATGAGTTAAAAGGAGAGGCATAAAGAGCCGTAGCTAACTCTCACCCGCCTGTACCAGGAACAATATCTTCTAATCGCCTATTAAAGATGTACTCAATAAGCGGTAAATTTCATTTTTTAAAGGCGTACAGCACCGCACGGTACTGTCCTTGGCAACACACTGGCTCATGCTTGACTTAAACTACAACCAAGCCTATCTGACGTAGAATAAAAAAGAGAATAGAGTTGACAATGCTGAGTGCGATCGCTCCTAAAATTGCGCTCCCAATTCCCCATCTCAATCGAAATCCCTCAACTAACCAGGCTGCCAGACCAAAGACGATTATACTGCCGATCAGGGGAATCAATCCCAAGCTAATAATGGTATTCGCTGCTCTAAACCAGCCAGGAAACAAACTCCAAATGCCATTGAACGCACCAATAATCGCCCCAGCAATCAGAGCAATCCAAGGACTATCAACCTCAACGCCTAGGGGTAGCTTTGAGATGATTAATAAACTAATCGCGATGACGACGACAGAAACAAGAAAGCCAAGCATTTATGCACTCCTAGGATACAACTCTAAAAGTTTTTCCGTGCGCAAAGCATTACCTATAATCACATTCTACTCAAAGTTGGGCAGAGCGCGGCAATGAAGATAGGGTAATCATCCAAAGACCGTTAAATAAAAGGCTAATTCCCACCCAAAGCCCGATAATCCAATCTGCATTGAAGGGCCATGCAGACCAAATGAAAATACCCAAAATAATTCCTAAAATTCCGCTTAATAACACCAAACCCCAATTGCGGAAAGGACGTAACCCAAAGGCAAGAATCACTTGCATCACGCCTTGAACAAAGATGGTAATTCCAAGTATTAGCGTGAGTGCGTTAGCGAAGCTTACCGAAGGTATCGCTCCAGAGAGGATGTTGGATAACACAATAATACCAGCCCCAAGATAGAGGACACCTAACAGCAATTTCCAAACAAACTGACCCGCTCTGCGCGACCCAAAAGCATAAACTATTTGAGTAATTCCGGCAAAAATAAACACCCAGCCAAATACCAAAGTTGAAGCAATTGTTGCGTAAAAGGGTCGAGCAATAGCGACTAGTCCTAAAATCACTATTAAGAGGATGTCTGAGAAGTATGGTTTTAAACCAATTAATCTTAGATCCCCCTA